>CAYQCZ010000006.1:14163-24133 GCA_964415955.1 uncultured Verrucomicrobiota bacterium
AGGAGCAGTCCTCGCCGTTCATCCTCTGGGTGAAACATGAAAACCGCGTTCTCCATCAGTCGCCGCAATGGCCGGATGGCCTCCCGCCCGAATCGCTGCCCGCACTCACCGCCTACGAACCGCCATTTCAAATCAACCCTGACGGGCCTCTTCCGCCACCGCCGCGCCGCAACGAGCCCATCTCGGAACGCAACCCCGCCCTGCCGCGCAAGGAACCGCAGTTCATCACCCGTGAAGCTGGCGGCAAACGCTGGCGCATCGCCGTCATGGGGAACCCTTACATGACGCTGGTGCTGGGCGCGGACCTCGACAAATTTCTGACCGGCCGCGACAGCCTGCGGAATGTTTACATCGCCGCCCTGCCCGTGGTGCTGTTGCTCGTTGCCGCCGGGGCGTGGCTGCTCGCCAGCCGCGCGCTGCGACCGGTCGCCGTGCTGACACAGACCGTCGAGCGTGTCACGGCGAAGGGTCTCGACCAGCGGATTCCCGTGCTCACCCATGACCACGAGATGGAACGGCTCATCACCGTGTTCAACGAGATGATGGACCGGCTGGAGAAAAGCTTCCACCAGGCCACGCGGTTCAGTGCCGACGCCGCACATGAACTCAAGACGCCGCTGACGATTCTCCAGGCGGAACTCGAGCAGACCATGCACGCGGCCGAGCCAGGTTCCGAGCAGCAACGCCAGTGCAGCCGGCTCATCGAGGAACTCGCCCGGCTGCGGGCCATCACGGACAAACTGCTGCTGCTCGCTCAGGCCGACGCCGGCAAGCTGCCAATCGAGCGCCTCCCGGTGAATCTCAGCCAGATCTTGTCCGAGGCGATGGATGACGCGCGCGTGCTGGGGCCGGGGCTGGCCGTGGAGGAGGACATCACGCCGGACGTGCGTGTTGCAGGCGATCCGCATCTGCTGCCGCAGTTGATCCAGAACCTCACGACCAACGCTGTGAAATACAACCGCGACGACGGACGTGTTGCGGCGTCGCTGAGCCTTGAAGGGGAGTTGGCCGTGCTGCGCATCTGCAACACCGGCCCGGGCATTCCGGCAGACGAACAGGCGAAGGTTTTCGACCGGTTCCAGCGGGTGGAGTCGTCGCGCTCACGGGAATCCGGCGGCGTGGGTCTGGGCCTCAGCCTGGCCCGGGAGATTGCACGTGCGCACGGCGGTGAACTGCGCCTGGCCCGGAGCGAGGACAACGAGACCGAGTTCGAACTGAGGCTTCCGATTGCCGCCTGAGCACCTCCGTCACTTGGATTTCCCGCCCAGCGTCCTCTTGAAGAACGCCTCCATCGCAGGGCCGGTTTTGCCCGAGTGCTGGCCGAAGACTCCGTGGCCGGCACCTTCGATTCGGATGTATTGCACGTCCTTCGCACCTGCCGCCTTCAACGCCTCCACGAACGTGTCGCCGTGCTTCACGTCCACAGTCGTGTCCGCCGTGCCGTGGATGAGCAGGAACGGCGGGGCGTCCTTCGCGACGTGTGTGATGGGCGAGCATTTCACCGCCAGCTCGGCGGGGACGGCGGAGTTGCCGCCGCGACCGCCCGTGAACAGCGCAAAGTCGGTGGGCGTGGCTGAGGCGCAGACGGCCTGGAGCAGGCTCGACTCGTCCTGATACGGCCCGTCGCCTTCGAGGCCGGCGTCCTTCTTGGCGAGGCCGAGCATGGAGACGAGATGTGCGCCGGCGGAGTTGCCGTAACCACCGATGCGTTCGGGGTCGAGGTTGTATTTCTCCGCATTGGCCCGGAACCAGCGCACGGCGTTCTTCACATCCTCGATGCACGCGGGAAACGGGGCCTCGTGCGTGAGCCGGTAGTTGATGGTGATGCAGACGTAACCTTTCTTCGCATACTCGATGGCGCCGTTGAGGAATGTCCCGGTGCGTTTGTCGCCGCTGCGCCAGCCGCCGCCGTGAACGAACACGATGCCGGGCCGGGGCTTGTCGCCGCGCTCCCTGGGCATCACAAGGTCGAGTTTCCACGCGCGGTCATGGCCCTCGCGGTAGGCGATGTCCGGCACGATGGTGATGTCGGGCGTCTGCCGCTGCATCAACTGCGCGGTGGTCATGCCCTGTTGAGGGCCCTGCGGCGCGGCCTTGCCTTTTGGTGCGACTGGTTGCGCGCGCTGAGCCGCCTGATCGAGACGCCCGGCAAGTGCCTCCAGTTCAGAGCGGTCGAGGAAGCCGTCCTTGTCCGTGTCGTTGCGGGCAAAGCTGGCCTTCATCAAGCCGGTGGCTTCGCGTGCGCTGATCTTGCCGTCCTTGTTCGCGTCCTGCTCTGTCAGCCAGTTTTGCACCCGCGTCTCTGGTGTCTGCGACCGGGCATTGGACGGCCGTTTGCGTTCCTGGGCGGAGGCACCAGATGCGAGGACGAGTGCAACAAGGAGGAGGGTTGCTTTCATGGGTGGATCGTCTTGTTGATGGATGTGGACGGAAAATCGGTCACGGCTGCTTGTGGTGCTGCTCCAGATGCAGCCGCAGCAAATCCTTCCCGTAGTCGTTGCCGTTGGGCGTGCGCACGACGGTGTGAATGTGCTGGCGTGTCGGGCCCTGTGACCGGTCCAGCGCGACAGGGCGCTGATGGTCGAACTCAATCAACACCACCGGGCTGTGGATGCGATAGTAAAAGACCGCGGCCGCTCCGTGGCCGCCCACCCATGCGAAGCGCGTCTCATCGAGATGGCGTTCAACTTCGGACATCTTCACCCGGGCATGGCCTTCGCGCATGGTGCCAACAAACTCGCCGATAAGCGCCAGCAGGTTCTTGCGTTGCTCTGCCGTCATTTCTTTCGCCAGGAGCCCGGCGTAGGGCACGACAGCGTTATCCTTGTAGGCCTCGGTCAGGTTGTGGTTGGAAATTTTCTCCTCCTGCAGTCGCGCCTTTGTCTGCTGCGCCGGGGTGAGCGATTGCATGAAGGCCAGCCCGCGGTCCTGTTCCAGCTGGAGGATCACCGTGCCCTTGTATTTGCCCGATTCGGCGCGCACCGGTTCCGAGCCCATGAACACCGGCGTCATCACAATCTGGTCGCCGAGCACGAAGCAGTTGATCACGCAGTGATGGCCGTCGAGCTGCCAGCCCCACGGCTGTGTGGCCGACGGTGTCCCCATGATGGTGATCCAGTAGAGCCACTCGCCGTATTCCTCGTGGCGCCCGGTCAACTCGGCGAGCGTCCCGTTCAGGCGCATGATGTCGCGTGTGGTCTGGACGCCCTTGGCGCTGAGCGTGGTGCGGAAGAGGGCGAAGGCCAGCTCGCGTTGTGCGGCGGTCATTTCATCGAAGCCCACGCCCTGGCGCACGCTGCGATGGCGGTTGTCCCACTTGCGCCACTCGGAGTCGTCCACCGGGAAAACGGTCTTTGCACGTTGTGCCTCGGTCAACCCGGCGAGAAACGCCTGGGCAGCCTTGCGGACCGGCTCGGTGGAAACGCCCGTCGTCCCGATTTTGAACAGGCCCTTCTGCACTGTGCCGTCGCTCGTGACACCCTTGAACGGTCCGGCCAGCGCCTGCGTGTTGTCGGGCGGGCCCGCTGTTTTCCCTTTTGCCTTGGGTGCCTGCGCCACGCCGTCCATGGTGCACAAGGTGGCGATGGCCAGGATCATAATTGGAGTGCGGGAGGCTGAGCGCATGTATCAGAAAATGTTGAAAGGAGAATTACTGTGACTTGAAACAGGCATTGAATCAATGCAGGCGTTGTAAATTTGGCGCGCATGATGCGTCCTTGCGCCTTGAGCTTTGATGAAGACAGGCAGGATCGTGATCCATGTCATGCTTGCGCGTGGTGCACGCACATATTCTTTTTGAGGACTTTGTAACCATGGCGGGCGTGGAGGCGTCTTCCGTGAATCCTTTGATTTCCTTAATGTTTTTCGGGGTTTCGCCATTTCTCCCGGGTGAAGGATTCCTGGAAACATTTTGTAACCATTCCTCCTGAAGTGCGCGTCATAGCGAGCGAATGAAGACAAAATGCCCGACCGAAATACGTGGAAAGATTTGTGCAGCTGCTGCCTTGCTGGCCATCGGATGGGTGGTCGGATGCGGAACAAAGGATGAGACGCCGGCATCCAATCCGGACCCTGCCCGGCAATCCGGAGTGTCCGTGTCATCAATCCTTTCAACGCCTGTTCCACCTGCACAAGCCGCGTCGGAGCAGGCCTCCGTGGTTCAGGAATCCAGCGCGCCAGCCGAACCGCCGCCGGCCTTTGAAGCGGGTATTGATCCCCGTCTGAACGAATTGCAGGAGGCTGTTTACCAATATGCCCAGGATCGCAAACAGAAGCCCAGGAGCCTCGATGAAGTGATTGCGGCAAGGTATTTGCCGGCGATGCCAGTGGCTCCCAAGGGCAAAAAGTTCGTGATGAACACAGAGAACCTCGAGGTGAAACTCGTGGCCCAGTGATCTTGATCCGTTTCCGTCCCCACCCAACCCCAAAACAACACACCTGACAGTCCGACAATGAAGCATCTCACCCACCGCAACCTCCCGACCACCGGGCAACACAAGGGATTCACCCTGATCGAGCTGCTCGTGGTCATCGCCATCATCGCCATTCTTGCGGCGATGCTTCTGCCCGCGCTGGCCAAGGCCAAGGCCAAGGCGCAGCAGACCAACTGCCTGAACAATCTCAAGCAGATTGGCAATGGCATGCACATGTATCTTGGTGATTCGAAGGACGAAATGCCCACGGCCGTCATGCGTTGGATGGCAGGCGTTGCCATCAGCTGGGATGACTACCTTCACAGCTACATGGGCGGCACGGAGAACATGACCGTGCTGCAGGAATGGCAGCCGCGCGTCGGCCAGGGCGGCCCCGATACGGGCAACCCGACCGCCGGAGCCAAGACCTTCAAGTGCCCTTCAGACACCCTGACCAGCAGCGATGCGCGTTATCCGAGCGGCCGCCGCAGCTACGCCATGCCTGATCACTCCATGAATTCCGCGGCCTCCCAGTTCGTTTCCGCCCAGTGGCCCCCGTCTTCCGCCAACGCCAGCGGTGTTGGCATGAGCTGGCAGCATGGCGGCACAAGGGACGGCGGCGGCACAGCCACCACCCCCGGCACGAAGGCGGTCAGGAACACGTTCACCGTGACCGCGACCGACCGGTGGGGTTCTGGCAGCGCCCCCCGCTATCAGACCGCCGTGCTGGCCAACATGGTGCTGGAACAATCCGCCACCATTGCCATCTCCGAGAAACCCCGTCGCAACGCCCTTCAGGGATCTTTGGAGAACCAGACGATCACTGCGGCCAACAACCACCTGGTGACGACATCCGGCACTGCCGACTACATCGACCCCAATGCGTTTCATGTGGCAAGGATCAACTACCTGTTTGTGGATGGTCATGCCGAGTCGTTGGATTCGAGCGCCACACTGGGGCGCACGAACACCTCCACGGCCCTCCAGTCGGGCATGTGGACCATTCGCGCCAACGACTAAGCCCGTTGTTTAGAACAGTTGCAGAGACGGAAGCCGCATGGCTTCCGTCTTTTGCATTATGGGAGCACGGCCTGAAGATGGAGCCCAGTTCAGGTGGATTCCGGACAAGGCGGATGCCCATGGCTGACGCGAGGTTTGGCAAGCCCTCGCATGAAGCGGTCGTTCAGCTCCACATCTGTTTCCATCAGCTTGCGGCTTGTTGATCGGGCGATATTCCCAAAGCGTCCAGACCGGTGGCGACAAGCGCACACATTGGCCGGCCGGTGTGCCCCCATCCACCCCGGCTGGGTGGCTTAGATGTTGAAGGGATCAATCGATCACCGTCTGGCTGGTTGTAAAAAAGGCCGCCGGGCATGATTGCCCGGCGGCCTGTGCAAAGCGGTTGAGCGGATTTTCAGTCGTCCACACGGATGGTCCACATGCCTGTTTTCAAGGTAAGACTTGTGTTTCCCTTGTTGCCGAGTGTTGCTTCGCGATTCAGGTTTTCAACGTGACCATCACCGAAAAGGAAGTTGAATCTGCCCAGATGAAGGGAGTCCACGGTGGTTTCATCGTTGTTCGTGTTTGCGGCCACTGTCGCGACCATCTGGTTGGCGTTTTCGACATCGGATTCGTTGTTGCCACCGATGCGGTTGTCGTTGTGAACGCGCTCTGTCATGAGGATTGTTTCAGTGGCTTTCAGGAGCATGCTCTCGACGATGGCGTATTGATAGCGGGGTTCCCGCGGGAGCGGGTTGGCCCAGACATCGGCATCATTCCAGATGACGGGTTTTGATGTCGCCGGGGTGAGGGCGATGCCCACGCCGGTTGAGTTTTGTGAGCTGGGAGGCCAGCAATTGGTGTGAACGTGCTCGCCGCTGGTGGTGGTGGCACGATCATTGTTGGGCAGCGAGTAGGTGCGCCGGTCGTCCGTTGTCCGTTGGGCGAGAATCACCTGCACTTTGTCGCCGGGGCACTTGAGGACTTTGGTCAGCCCCCTGCCTTTTGGCGCCCCGCCGATGCGCTTGTCATTCGCCGTGAGCGAGCCGCCCAAGTAGGCATCCATCCGGTCGTCCCAGGACAGCAGATAATTGTTGCCAGCGAGTCCGCCCGCGAAATTGTAGGCCATGGCAGCCTGTGGGATTTTGTCCTTGTTGTCCCCGAAATACATCGCCATGGAGGTGCCGATTGTTTTCAGGTTGTTCAGGCAGCCTGTGCTGTTGGCCTTCGCCTTGGCCTTGGCCAGGGCGGGCAGAAGCATCGCCGCAAGAATGGCGATGATGGCGATGACCACCAGCAGTTCAATGAGCGTAAAGGCCCGAACGGGGTGGGTGTTGTAATGAACCGGTTTCATTTGGCGATGGGGTTGGGGGCTTGTTCGATTATTTCGGGACGATGACAACCTCGGTCTTGGCGGGATTCAGATCGTATTTCTTGCCTGCGGGGGCGTTGGGAATCGCGGGCATGAGGCCGCTGGTCACCAGTTCCTTCAAATCCCTGGGCGGCCGTTCGTTGTTTTCCGTGAAGCGTCCCAGTGCATATTGAAGCTCCTGCTGGCCCAAATCCCGGCCCTGGTCGTCCTTCAATCCTGCGGGAGCGGTCGGCACGGAGCTGCCGATGGATGGCGATGATGGTTCAGATGGCGGGGGTGTCGCTGGAACTGCCTGGCTGGTAAAGTCCACTTTGCCTGTGGGTGCAGTTGATGGTGCAGGTGCCATCTCCGTGTCCTTCTTCCCACAACCTGTCATGGCCGGGATGCAGATGGTCAGAGCCATGGTCCATTGGGCTGCCGTTTTGTTTCTGTATTTTTGAAATGTCATGCGACCAAAACCCATGTGAATGGCTTCTACTGTTGAACGCATTAAACGAACTACTTCCGAAGCTAAATATCAATATGTCAAATGTTTTTAAATACACAATTTCATATTGCTTATCCACATGGAACATTACGGATTAATGATTGTTTCTTAATCCGGTTTTTCAATTAATTGGATACCTGTGTGGGACTGGCAAGGTAGGCGATGAGGTCGCGGATTTCCTTCTCAGACAGTGAAGCCAGGAGCCCCTCCGGCATCATGGACAATTCACCCTGTCGCATGGAGAGAATGTCCGACTTGGGCAGGACCAGTGTTTCATTGGCGGTGACAATGGTGACGGAGGCCGTGTCCTGGCGTGTGACAATGCCGGTGATCACACGGTCATCCCTGGTGTCGATGGTGGTGGAACGGTAGTCATTCGGAATCTCGGCATTGGGATCGAGAATGTTGTGCAGGATGTAGTCGAGATCAGCGCGATTGGAACCGGTGATGTCAGGGCCCACCTTGCCGCCTTCGCCAAACAGGGTGTGGCACTGCTGGCACACGCGCGCAAAGACGGCCCTCCCGCGTGAGGCATCGGGTGTCCCTTTCGAGGAGTCCTGGATGAGCTTTTTGTAGTGTGCCAGTTCAGACTGCTTTTCGGCCGGTGAGGCGCGGACGACTCCCCAGAGCGTTTCAATTTCCAGATTCAAGGCCTCATTTTTCAGGGCGCGCAGTTGGCGCACGATGTCGGCGCTCAAGTCTTTGGAGGGGACGGTGCCATCGGCGATGGCCTTCATCAGCGCCTGAGCAAAGGAGACGCGCGAGGAAAGCGTGGCCAGGGCATCGCGTTTTTCGACAGGGGTCAAATCGGGATACACTTCAAGGATGGCGGCCGGGGTACCGCTGTCATCGTAGGCCGCCAGGGCACGCAGGGCCGCCCCGCGCAGCCCGTTGTTTGCCAGCAACGTTTTCAGGATCGGAACCAGTTGTGCATCCCTTGCGCCCACCAGGGCATCCATGGCATCCCGCCGTGATGCCGTGGGAAGCGAGGTGTCGGCAAGTCGCTGGCGCAGGACCGCCATGGCACCCTTGCTGCCAAAGACCAGCGACAAGGACGTGGCAAGGCTTTGGATTTCCGGATGGCTGGCGGACAGCAGTTTGGACTCCACTTCATCCCATCCTTGCGGAGCTTTCACGTTGCGCTGGCCTTTGAGGCCCTCGGACATGCCCTTGAGAATGTCGAGCTGAAGCTGGGTGTCGTCCGATTCCTTCAGCAGGCTGACGAGCGCGGCCATGGGATCTTCCTGGCCCATTGCGCCGCCTGGTGCCAGGAGCCCGACAACAAGGATGCTGATGGTGAGCAGGTGTCGCATAGGATGGTGCATTTGTTGGCCAATGGGGATGGCGAGTCAATGAGGGAACGTGACCTCGGGCGGGACCTCAGGAGCGCTGCGGGAAATCCATGTTGCGGGTGCCGCATGGAGTCGTCACCATCCGGAAAACCCGAAGCAGCAGGAGCACAGCATGATTATTCCACCCACATGGTCGCTGCCCGAGGCGATCCGCACACGTCTTGGACAAAGCACATATGGCCGCCAGCGTGCGATCATCGAGGAAGGCCATGTTCTTCTGGTGTTGCACAAGCCGCCCGGGCCGGATCAGAGCCACCGTGATGGAGTTCTGTTCTGGCGTTCACCAGGCGGCGAGTGGCAGTGCAACAAGGGCGGGCCGGGCATGGGCGGGTTGAAGCGGCACATCCAGGAATTTGCGGAGCTGGAAGCCCAGCTAACCCGGGCCTATGAGGACGCGGGGGATGCCTCCGCGCTGTTCGAGATAGTCGAGCGCCTGACGCCGCTCGCCCGCGCGGGGCGCAACCTGCATCAGGCCGTGCAGGAGGCACGCGAGGCCGTGAAAGGGGATGTGCCGCTGATTGAGCTGCGCGACCTCGCGTATGAGGTGGACCGGAACCTTGAATTGCTGCTTCAGGACGTCCGCAATGCGATTGAATACAAGATAGCAAGGGAATCCGAGGATCAGGCGCGTTTGACCCGCGAGGTGCTGCATGCCAGCCATCGGCTGAACATCCTGGCGGCATTGTTTCTCCCGCTGACGGCCATCAGCAGCGTTTTTGGCATGAATTTCAGCCATGGGCTTGATCCACAAAGCCCTGTGTGGTTCTGGCTGGTGATGACGGCCAGTCTGGCGCTGGGTTTTCTCATCAAGGGCTGGGTGCTGGCCCGGGGCAAGGATCCGTCCTGAACCACCCCAAACCCCGGGGGTATCTCAGCCGAACAGCCGTTTGAAATTCGTCTCCACCCGGGATGCGAGTTCCTCAATGGGCATTTGCAGCAAGTTGGCCACCCCCTCATAGACTGCGGGCAGGTTGGCGGGGTGATTCAGGCTGCGGCCCGTGGTGGCGTCCACCAGTGGATGGCGGTTCAAATTGTCTGGCAGGCATTGATCCGGGGCGTCGGTCTCGATCAGGAGCCTGTCCGGGGGGACATGAAGGAAAGCATCCCGCTGTCGCGTCTTCCGTTCGTGGAGAAAATAGCCGGGAAAGGAAAAGAAGGCTCCAAGTCCGGCAAGTGGTCGCACCATTTCTGCAGGACCGCCGTAACTGTGCAGCAGGAAGCCGCGTGTCGGGCGCGGGTGGGAGCGCAGCAGGTCAAACATTCTCCCCCAGGCCTTCAGGCAATGAATGCTGGCGGCGATGTTTCTGGTGGCGGCCATGTTGAGCTGGGCCAGAAACACATCCTCCTG
>CAYQCZ010000007.1:0-8205 GCA_964415955.1 uncultured Verrucomicrobiota bacterium
TATTACCCAGCAACATCGGTCGATTATCCCGCTGTGTCCATAGGGGATATCCCCCGTGTCTTGGAGGCGCCTGTGGGCTGCACCCTGGAGTCCAGATGGCAGGCATGAGCCCCGGCAGACCCGGTTTCGTTTCCTGTCAGGTCCAATGGGCGAGATCATTGCGTTCCGTCCGTGGTCCACCGCTGGGGGGCCTCCCTCCTTGTTCATGGGAACGGCCATTCTATCGGCGTTGTTGCATGCGGTGTTGTGGCCGGGTGCGACCAGAGCAAAGGATGGTTGGGTTCCTCGCGGCCTGCCGTTGCGCGTGAGCACTCCAAACCTTTGGGTGCCTCCCGGTGGGTTCGTGTTCGGCGCGTGGGCGCGCCGAACCACAGCCGGGGGCGGCTGTGCTCCCCGGGAATTGAACGGCATCGTTCCGGCTGAGAGCCTGTCTGAAAATGGCAAAGAGCGTTTCGTTGGGGGATTTTGTCTGTGGCCAAGGCAGCGAGCCCTGCGCGTGGACGCAGCGGCTGCCAGTGGACACGCAGTGGCACAGAAGACCGTGAGCGTGGCGCAGTCCAAAAAGTCATGTATAAAGAGGCTCAAATCCTGAGCTGGACACCGGTGAGAATACGGTCTTTTCACAACCCCGGGTTTGGTGTTTAGTGCGCGCCCTATGAGCAAAACCGCGTTGTTGTTTGCCGGACAGGGGGCCCAGCATGTGGGCATGGGAAAGGAACTCGCCGGGCAGTCCGCCTCCGCCCAAACACTCTTTGACCGTGCCAATGAGGTGCTTGGTTACGACCTGACTTCCATCTGCTTCAACGGTCCAGAGGAGCAACTGACCAAGACGGAAAATGCGCAGCCGGGCATTTATCTGGTGAGCTGGGTGGCGTTGCAGTTGCTCAAGGAACGTGTGCCGTCGCTGAAGTTCGATGCCACCGCCGGGTTGTCGCTGGGCGAATTCACCGCACTGGCCGCAGCCGGTGTGATGAGTTTTGAGGATGGATTGAAAGTGGTGCGCCTGCGCGGTCGTTACATGCAGGAGGCCTGCGATGTCACCAGGGGCGGCATGGCGGCGGTGATCGGACTGGACGAAGGCCCCACGCGGGAAGCCTGCGCCGAGGCGGGCGTGGAGCTGGCCAACTTGAACTGCCCCGGCCAGCTCGTGATCTCTGGCGAGGCGGACAAGATCGCCCGTGCCTGTGAACTCGCCAGGGCGAAGGGCGCCAAGCGTGCCATTCCGTTGACGGTGGCCGGCGCGTATCATTCGCCGTTGATGGCCAGTGCGCAGCCGAAGCTTCAGGCCGCCCTGGCTGAAGTGCCGTTGAATGTGCCCGCCGTGCCGGTCATCTCAAACGTCACCGCCCAGCCCCATGGCACGCCCACGGAGATTGCGGCCCGACTGGTCGGGCAGGTGACGTCCCCCGTGCGATGGGAGGCATCCATACGCCATCTGCTGTCACTGGGCTTCACGCGGTTCATCGAACTTGGGCCGGGCACGGCGTTGAGCGGATTCATGAAACGCATCGACAAGTCGGTGCCGGTGCTCAACGTCGCCGATGCCGCAAGCCTTGATGCGACTGCGGCGGCATTGCAGCAGGCCGGCCGCACTTTGCAGGAATAACCTGAAGCCACCGGAGCTCTCACGGCACGGCGATGAGGACCTGTGATTTGCCATTCTCAAAAGGCAAACTAACTTGCCGCGCTTTGGTGACATCTTAAACTGAACAGCTCATGGACAACCTGACCCAGACCTTTCCGCCCTTCAGTCTCAGCCGTCTGCTTAAGACCGTGTTCGCGCCGGAGGGCGGGGAACGGGTGTGCATTTTGATTGATCTGGATGATCCGCGGCGGGTGAAGGATTTTTCCTTTCTGAACGATGCCAGGCTCACGATCCAGCGCCATGCCTGCGAGGTGTTTTATCAGGGGTTCAAGAACGGCGTGCTGGATGAAATGAACCTCAAGGGCGGGGATTTGTTCGCCTACCAGATGACCGGCGGCAGCAATCTGGACCTGCCTGATGAGGCCTTCGCCCCGGATGGCCGCCAGTTGAGTTTCGAGCGCGACATCTATCCGAACTACGACCTCATCCTCTGCATCTCCACCTATTCGGCGACGGCGCCCTTGACGGCGTTTGCCAGACGCTTCGGGTTCCGCGGGGCCACCTTGCACGGTCTGAACGAAATCATCCTGCGCACCGGGTTGTCGGTGGATTACAATGAAGTCAGCAGGCAGGCGGAGAAATTGCGGCTCGCCATGACACGTGCAGATTCCTTTGAGGTGGATTTCGAAATCGGGGACCAGACCTGCACGCTCAAGCTGCTTTGCGGCGGGCAGGAAGCGCAGAAGAGCCATGGCCTGTGCCGGGGCAAGGAGCCGGACGTGGCCAACCTGCCTGCGGGCGAGGTGTATTTTGTGCCCACCGGTGCGGAGGGACAGTTTCCCTTGCGCTACGAGGACGGCACCATCGGCCTGATGGAGGTGACCGGCGGACGCATCGGCAAAGCGATCCTCCTGAAGGGCAGCCAGCGCGTGATCGATGAGCACAATGCGCGTCTCGCCAGCGATCCGGTCACGGGCGAAATCGGCGAACTGGGCTTTGGCACGCAGACGCTTCCCGTGTCCGGCCGTGACATTCAGAATGAAAAAATCCTCGGCACCATGCACGTGGCCACGGGGCGCAGCGATCATCTGGGCGGCAGCCTGACGCCGGACAAGTTCGCCTCGCGCAAGAACGCCACCCACGATGACATCCTGTTCTCACCCACCAAGACGCCCGAGATTGTGGTCACGCAGGTGCGCATGCAGCGGGATGGAAAATCCACCGTGGTGCTGGAGCGTTACCAGACGGCCGACCACCTGAAACAGGCGCTCGCCGCCTGATCCTTGCGCCACATGCCGCCCTAGGCGGCCGCACTCCGAAACTCTTTCCCTGAGGGCCATGGCCAACTTTTACGAAACCGACCGGGCCGTCTCGGAATATCTTCTTTTTCACTACGGAAACGCCACGGACATCCTGCCATGGCGGCATGGTCCATCGGATGCGCTGGAGTATCCCGCCCGTTGTGTGGGCGAATGCCTGGACACCGCAGGACTGCCTGCGAATGCGCGTGCCCTGGACCTGGGCTGCGCCGTGGGCAGATCCTCCTTCGAACTGGCGCGTCACTGCGTCGAAGTGCTGGGGGTCGATTGCTCGCAACGGTTCATCCGGGCTGCGAATGAGCTGAAGTCCAGAGGCGCCATGGACTGCTCCTGCGCCGTGGAAGGTGGTCTGGCGGTTCATCTGAAGGTGGAAGTCCCTCCAGGCATTGACCGGTCCCGCGTGGCGTTTGAACAGGGGGACGCCATGGCCCTGAGGGATGACATCGGGATGTTCGATGTTGTCCTCATGGCCAATCTCATTGACCGCCTGCCTGATCCGCGCCAGTGCATTGCACGCCTGCCCGGATTGATGCGTGCCGGAGGACAGCTCATCATCACCTCGCCCTGCACATGGCTTGAGGAATACACGCCCCGGGAGAAATGGCTTGGAGGCTATGAGGAGAACGGCCGGCCGGTGCGCACGCCGGATACCTTGACGGCTCTGCTCGAACCGCACTTTCAACTGGATGCCGTGATGGATCTTCCCTTTCTCATCCGTGAACACGAACGCAAATTCCAGTGGAGCGTCGCCATGGCAACGGTCTGGACGCGCCGCCCGTAGGACACGTCCGGCAGGTCAACCGGCACCCGCGCGGCTTCAAGCCGGCTTTGCAATCATTCCTGTGATTCCCTGATCTCGCAGGTGTGGTCGAGTGAGAGGAAATGCAGCCATGCCCTTGTCACCGGCCTGCCCAGGAGCTTTTCGAGCGCCTTCGAATAGAGCCGCAATTGCGGCCTGTAGGCTTTCACCTTGAACGGCAAGTCGGACGCTGTGACTGCATCGGTCTTGAAATCGACAATCCACGTTTCCTCATCCAGCGTCACAACCAGGTCCACCACACCCTGGACCACGACGAATTCCCCGTCGTCGGTCTCCGCATCGAACCCCGCCTCCTTCGGGTTGAACCGTGCGGTGAAGGGCATCTCCCGGCGCACGCGGTCCGCGTGTTCGCGGATGGCCGAGCCGACCGGCGACCTCCAGAAGGACTCCATCGCGCGCATGTTCAAAGCCGAGGCCTGTCCGGGTGTCAGCCGGCCCTGCTGGATCATGTTCTTCACTTCACCTTGCAGGCCTTCCGCAGTTGCGGTGTTCCCCAGATCGACATGCTCAAGGAACGTGTGATGCGCAATGCCCGCCTCCGCAGGGGAAAGAAGTCCGGCGTCAGCGCCCACGGCTTGTCCGGACGATGCCGCGGTCTTCTGCGGCCAGCGTGTTTGAAACTGCAGGGCTGATTCCTCGTCCGTCTCCGCCAGCCTCCGCCGCGCATCCGTGACGGTGGTCTTGGCTGGAATGTGTGTGGATGATTCGTGCGGATAAACCCACGAGAGACGGCGGGCCACCTCCTCCACCATCATGGCATCGACCGGCCTTTCATCTGTGGGAACAGGCGTGGTGGGAGCAACAGCGACGGCGGTGATGTCCCCCACGATGCGCCATGCAAACCAGCCCTTCCGCCCCGACTCCTGACTGCACCACCGGGGAATTTCCATCACGCCACCCATCAGGGGGCCGACCCAGTCCACCGTTCTTCCGGCCAGTGCGACGGCGGTTTCCTCCAGACTCCGGCAGTCGCATTCAGAGAAATGTTCGACGTCCTTTTCGCTGACAGTTGCCGCCAGCAACAGCTTGTCCCTGGCGCGTGTCAGCGCCACGTAAAGCAGCCGGATTTCTTCGCCGAGCAGTTCACGCCGTTGCCGGCGGGCGGCCATCCAATGCCCCAGGCTGGGATAGCGAGCCGGGCGGCCGGGTGGAAAGACCATCGGACACAGGCCGAGCACTTCGTCCAGGATGACGTCTTTCTGGAGATCTTTGGTGTTGAACCTCGTCCCCAGTCCGGCCACCACCACGACGGGAAATTCCTGCCCCTTGCTGTTGTGGATGCTCATCAGCCGGACGGCGTCGGCATCCGCAGCGGGAGCGATTTCATCCCGGGCGCCGGAATCCTGCGTCTCCTTGACATAGTTGAGGAAACGATACAGCCCCTGTCGTTGGAACTGGTCGAACCGCCTGGCCATGGCGCACAACCGCCTCACATTGGCTGCGGATTGGTCACCGCCCGGCCGTCCTTTCAGCCAATCTTCATACAAGGTTTCCGCCAGCACGGATTCCAGGCACCGGGCGAGTGAGCCCTGCCGTGCCAGATGCCGCCAGCGGGTGTATTGCCGGAGGAAACGGTTGATCTTGGGCCGGGCCGTGGAGGCGGCGTCCAGCACGGCCTGTCTGTCCCGGAACCCGGCTTGAAAGGCATCGAACTCGCCATGGAAACTTCGCAGGGCCTCCCAGCAGCGGCATTGTTGCCTGGCCAGCCGCAGCGCGGCCAGTTCGTTCAGGGTCAGACCGACCAGCGGCGAGCGCAGGACCGCCAGAAGGGGGATGTCCTGGAGGGGATTGTCGAGTATGGTGAGCAGGTTGAGGAGGTCCGAGATTTCGGTGCGCTCATAAAAGCCGCCACGACTCACCTCCAACGTCAGCCCGTGCCGCGCGAACTCCCTCGCATACGCCTCGGCGCGTGTTCCGGGGGAACGCAGCAGCACCACCATGTCCCGCCACTCCACCGGACGCCTCACCTCCTTCCCATCCTCCACGATCTCGAAGCCGGATTGTTTCAGCTCCTTGAGGCGTGCGACGATCATGCGCGCCTCGGCTTCGACATCGGGGACATGTTCGCCATCACCTTCTGCACCGGACGCGCTCCGGGTTTGTGTTTTCCGCAAGCACATCTCCACGCGTGGTGGCTGTGAATCTTCGATTTCCTGCGGGGACGGGAGAACGGCCATGGCGGGGCGGCCCTCTGCATTGCCGAATCTGAGCCGGGCGTTGTCGCCGTAATCCACCCCGCCCACGGACGGTTTCATGAGCCCGGCAAACAGCCGGTTGATGAAATCGAGCATGGCCTCGTGGCTGCGGAAGTTGTCCGCCAGGGAGATGACGCTGCCCTGCGCGTCCGGCAGCCGCCATTGCATGGCATAGCGCTGGAAGATGTGCGGATTGGCCAGCCGGAAGCGGTAGATGCTCTGTTTCACATCACCGACCAGAAAGCGGTTGGCACGCGCGCCACTGCGGCTCACGCAGGAAAGAATCCGGTCCTGCGCGGCGTTGATGTCCTGATATTCATCGACAAACACCAGGTCCAGCCGCTCCTGCCAGTCCATGGCCGCCGGTGTGGGCTCTCCGGTCCGCGGATTCCAGAGAACCTTCAAGGCGAACTGTTCGAGGTCCGCGAAATCCAGCACGCCACGTTCGCGCTTCCCTTCTGCGTAGGATGCATCGAACTCACGGACAAGGCCCAGCAATGTCTGCATGGGCCTGCGAATCCACGCCCAGTCCTCATCCAGGCCGCTCCCCGCCGTGCCGGCCTGGCCATCCCGAGGCTTGGGCGGCAGAAACAACAGGCGCAGAAACGCGGCTTCATCGAACAGGGATGCAAGAATCTCCCTGTCCCTGGTCTTGCGCCTGTTCCAGTCCGAAGCATCCACCGCCAGGATGGATTCCACCGTGGCGGCGATGTCCGCGCCGGCGGTGTCTGGATCGAACGAGGACAGGATTTCATGGCATTTTGCTGCATGGAGGTTTTCACGGGGTGCTCCAGCGAGCGTGGCAAGCCATTCCTGTTTCCACATCCCGAGTTCCCCGGCCAGTTGAGCGCGCCACGCCTGCGGATGATCGGATTCAAAGCCCTCGCGCTGTGCCGCCAACCATCCCTGCGGATCATCCAGAGACCGCATATGGCGGTGCACCTGAAGCACAAGCTCCCGGATGGCCGCCTCATCGCCGCCTCCGTAGGACATGATCAGCTCCCGCACGGCCCCGCCGAAGGGGGTGGTGTCCTCGTAATAACCGCCCAGCAGCGAATCCATGGTTTCGCGTGCCATCAGGCCTGACTGGCCCTCATCCATCACGGCGAGCTGCGGATCGAGTTTGAGCTCCGGGTGGTGGAAGTTCTCCCGGATCAATTCCAGGCAGAAGCTGTGCAGGGTCGAGATGCGCGCCTGATCAAGAAGGGCCAGTTGCTCGTCCAGCCACAATGTCAGGGCGGCATGATCGGACCATTTATTTGAGAGCTGGTCCGGGGCGTTCCGCAGGCGCGACAGTTCGACCGCGATCCGCCGTCTCATTTCCGCAGCCGCGGCCTCGGTGAACGTCACCATCAGGATGCGGTCCAAAGACACGCGTTCGACGGGATCAAGCACCCGTGCCAGGCAGCGCTGCACCAACGTGTGTGTCTTGCCCGAGCCCGCGCCGGCCTCGACCAGCACGTTCCCGCGCGCCGTGATGGCGAGTTGCTGATCTGGCGTGAAATGTCCCATGGCGGCAGAGATTTGCGTTCGAACTAATGCAGTGCAAGCAGCAGCTTGCGGATTTCTTTCAACCGCGCCTCGGGCGTCTTCTTCGCCAGTCGTGGAAAGCGTCCGCCCACCTGGATGTAATCCCCATGGCGGGTGAGCATGAGCTTGTCCTCCCTGGTTTCCACGGCGGTGATCTGGCGGTCGGCGGCCAGATGCTTGAGTTCGGCGGCCAGCAGCAACAGCTCAACCTCCGGCGGCAGCTGGCCGAAGCGATCTCGCAACTCCGCCTTGAGCGCAGCAAGAGATTCTTTGTCTGAGACCTGGGCCAGCTTGCGGTGGAAGTCGATGCGGTGCTGCGGTTCAGGCACATAGCTGGCGGGCAGCAGGGCGGCGGCCATGCCGCCGGCCCTGGCGTCGCCCTCGATGTTCAGGTGCAAGAAATCCAGGCGCAGTGCCACTTCGATGCGGGGCTTCACCTTGTCGCCCTTGAGGCTGGCGATGCTTTGCTTGAGCAACTGACAGTAGAGATCGAAGCCCACGGCGGTGATGTGCCCGCTCTGCTGCGAGCCCAGCAGGTTGCCCGCCCCGCGAATCTCCAGGTCGCGCATGGCAATCTTGAAGCCGCTGCCGAGCTGCGAATACTGCTTCATCGCGCTCATGCGCTTGCGCACATCCGTGAGCAGGCGCGCGTGTCGTGGCAGGAGGAAATACGCGTAGGCCTGGTGCTTGTAACGCCCCACACGACCGCGCAACTGATACAGCTCCGAGAGTCCATAATTCTGCGCGTCATGGATC
>CAYQCZ010000007.1:8215-24062 GCA_964415955.1 uncultured Verrucomicrobiota bacterium
AAGCTGGTAAAGATCGCTCAAGCCGAAGCGGTCCGCGCGGTCGATGATGATGGTGTTGGCATTGGGGATATCGAGGCCGCTCTCAATGATCGTGGTGGACAACAACACATCGGCCTCGCCGTTCACAAACCGGGTCATCACCTCCTCGAGATCATCCGGGTGCATCTGGCCGTGGCCCACCACGATGCGGGCTTCGGGCAGGAGCGTCTTCAGCTTGTCCGCCATCAGGTCGATGGTCACCACGCGGTTGTGCAGGAAGAAGACCTGTCCGCCGCGGTTCAGCTCGCGCTGGATGACATCGCGGATCAATCGCTCGTCGTATTGCGTGACGATGGTTTCCACCGGCAGGCGGTCATGCGGCGGTGTCTGGATGGTGCTCATGTCGCGTGCCCCGGTGAGGGCCAGATACAGCGTCCTTGGGATGGGTGTGGCGCTGAGGGTCAGCACGTCCACCAGCTTGCGCAGGAGCTTGAAACGCTCCTTGTGGGCCACGCCAAAACGCTGCTCCTCGTCGATCACCACCAGCCCGAGATCCTTGAACGCGACATCCTCCTGCACCAGCCGGTGGGTGCCGATGACAATGTCCACCGCCCCGCGGGCCAGATCCTGGATCACGCGGGATTGCTGGCGTCTGGAGCGGAATCGCGAAAGGAGTTCGATGCGGACGGGATAATCCGCCATGCGTTCGCGGAAGTTGTTGTAGTGCTGCTGCGCGAGCACGGTCGTGGGCACCAGTATGGCGACCTGCTTGCCGCACATGACCGCCTTGAAGGCCGCACGGATCGCCACCTCCGTCTTGCCAAAGCCCACGTCGCCGCAAATGAGGCGGTCCATCGGTTTCGCGCGCTCCATGTCGCCCTTCGTCTCGGCGATGGCGCGCAACTGGTCCGGTGTTTCCTCGTAGAGGAAGGCGCCCTCGAATTCCCGCTGCCAGGGCGTGTCCGTGCCGAAGCTGTGGCCGGGCAGCGATTCACGCGCCGCCTGGATGGCCAGCAGCTCCGCAGCGAGATCGCGGACGGCCTTCTCGGCCTGCTCCTTGGTTCTTGCCCAGCGTCCGCCTCCGAGCGTGTTCAAAACCGGGCGGGCCTTGCCCGCGCCCACATATTTGCTGACCAGGTGGGCTTCGCTGACCGGCACGTAGAGCTTCGGCGGCGGCTGGTCGGGATCGCGTGGCGCGTATTCGATGACCAGGCACTCGATCTCCTGCGGTGCAGTTGCGTCCCCGTCGATGGTCTTCGAGATGCCGGCGGCGGCCCCGATGCGTTGCAGACCCTGATAGCGGCCAATGCCGTGCTGCAGATGCACGACATGGTCGCCGGGTTCGAGTTCGGCGAAGTTGATGTCCAGCAATGAGTGCGCGGCGGAGGCATGCGGCGACTTCATCCGTCGCGGTCGTTGGACCTTGTATCGTCCGAAGATTTCCGAATCGGTCACCACGACCAGGCGCGCCTCCTCGCAGATGAAGCCCCGGCTCAGCGTCCCCTGATGGAGTGCCACGGAAACATCGCCCAGTCCGTATTCCTGCCATACCTCGCCGAACCGCTGCCGTTCACCATCGTTGTTGCAAAAGACATGGACTGCGAATCCCTGCCGCAGCCAGCGGTGGAGCTGCCGGAAGAATTCGCGCCGTTGCACCTCCGCCACCTGGGGTTCCGGCGGACGGTCGGCAAGCGGACGCCATGCATCCAGGGAATCCATGCGTGGCGGGCGGGCGGCGGCTGCTCCAGATGCATCATGGTCGTCCTCCATTGCGGCCATGGAAATCACACACATGCCCATGTTCCGCGCCTGCTGCAGCAGGCCCGGCCAGCCGGTGTGAAAGGGATCGTTCTGGGGGGCCTGCGAGGCGTAATCGGCCGCGCGCTTGTCGAGGATGGCGGGATCGCCCAGGACGAGGATCGAACGCCCCGGAAGATAGTCCAGCAGCGTGGCCATGGTGTTGTCCGGATTCTGATCTTCACGGATGGAGCGCTTCAACAACCCGAGTTCTCCGGCCGGAGGCAGCACGATGGACTCCAAGGCCTCTCGCGACATCTGTGTCTGAGGATCGAACTCACGGAGGGATTCAAGTTCGTCACCGAAGAACTCGAGCCGGACGGGCCATGGACTGGTGAGTGGAAACACGTCGAGGATGCCGCCCCGCAGGGCCATCTCCCCCTTCTGGGTCACCTGCGCCTCCGGTTCGTAGCCTTCCTCCTCAAGCCATTCCACAAGATCCAGGGGATTGATGCGATCACCACGGCGGAGCTGGCGCGTGATTTTGCGCAACGCGGCGGGACTGAATGTGCGCTGCATCAGGGCCACCACGTTGGTCACAATCAACGGCGCCTTGCCCGCACGCCGTGTCTGGTCATCCCGGCCGGGGACATCTCCCGGCAGCAGCGCGACCAGCGTTTCGAGCCGTTCGCTGATCACATCGGCATGAGGCAGCTTGTCCTCGTGCGGGATGATCTCCCAATCAGGAAAGAAACGGGCGCGCTGGCTGTCCGACACGGAAGATGCGCCGCCGCCCCATCCCAGCCATGTGTCCAGATCCTGCTGGCAGGTTTCCTGGGTCTTCAGCGTGTCCGCCACCACCACCAAAGGGCGGTCTGGAAACATCCTGCTGATCAATGCGGCAAGGAAGGCCCGTGCTGCGGGTGCAAGGCCTCCCCATGACAACACACCACCTTTTCCAGCGGCCTGCAGGCTGGCCTGCACACCGGGAATGGATTCCGCCGCGCCCAACGGGCCGGCGGCGGCAACTGGATGGTCCTCACGACTCAGAACGCAGGGAGGATAGTCCGGCTGCCGGCGGCGTCAACGAGGGCGGCTGATGGAGAGGCTCTTGAAGCCACGCACCAGATCACGGACCGCCAGATTGGGAAACCGGCGGCTTGGAGTGATCGCATAGAAGGTTTCCTTGATCTCCGGAAACTTGTGATGTTCCACCAGCACCCCCGACGCCAGTTCATCCCGCACCACCACGGGCGGGACAAGTGTCAGCGCCCGGCTCTCCCGGGCCATCAGCCGAAGCATGGCCATGTCATCCACCTCGGCGGCGATGACGGGACGCACCCCGGCCTGATCCATCGCCACGTCAAACGCCGCCCGGATGCTGCTCTCAAGGCTTGGCAGGACAACCGGGGTGGTGCGCAGCGCCTCTGGAAAGGAGAACTTCCTGCGGCCACGCGCCGGGTGCCCCACCAGGCTCACGGTCTGCTCATCCAGAAGATGGCTGTGCCATCCGGTGTCGGCATCCCGTCTGACAGGCATGTTCGTAAGCACGACATCGAGCGTGTGTGCCTGAAGCTGCGTCAGAAGCTCCCGGATGCTTCCCGAGCGGATGACAACCTCGATGTCCTCCCTGGAAATCAAGGGGCGCAGAAACGCGAGTTGAAAGTTTCGTGAAAGCGTCGTCACCGCGCCCACGCGAACGAAATCACGGCTTCGGGCGGCGCGGTCCCCCAGCACCCCGGCCAGTTCCTCGCCGGCACGGAAGATGGTGTCGGCATACTCCAGCGTGATGCGTCCCGCCTCCGTCAGGATCAGGGACTTGTGTTTCCGCTCGAACAACGCATGCCCCAGGCTTTCCTCGAGATGCCGCAACTGCACGCTCAGGGCGGACTGTGAAATGTTCAGGCTCCGTGATGCGCGTGTGAGGCCGCCCTCGCGGGCGATGGCACGGAAATAACGCAGGTGATGGTAGTTGAGAAAGGGCATATTGGATTCACTTAAAACGAACGATCTGTATCAAAACATCTATTTTCAATAATCGTTGCCATGCCCTAGAACGGTCACGCAACGACATTATTGAACCAATGACAACGACAACACCACAACTGGTCACCTCACCGGAACTCCTGCCCCCGCTGCTGACGCTGGGGGGCTTCGTGCTTGCATCCCTGATCCGCCCCGCGCGCCAGGCGGCGGAGGCCGCGGTCTGGGCGTCCAAACTGATGCTGGCGGGATCGCTTTTCGCAGCCCTTGCGGTGTTCCTGACGGGCCCGGTGCACATCCACCTGTGGTCCTCCGGGGCGGCCAGCGCAAGCCTCCTGCTGGACGCGGTCAGTGTGCTCATGCTGGTGCTCGTGAGTTTTCTCGGGCTGATCGTCGCCCGATACTCGATGCACTACATGGCCGGGGAGCCCGGCCATGCGCGGTTTTCGCGCTGGCTCGTGGCCACCCTGGGCTGCGTGCTGGTGCTGCTGGCTTCGGGCAACCTGCTGCAGTTTGCGCTTGCGTGGGTGGGGACAAGTCTCTGCCTGCATCAATTGTTGATCCACTATCGTGAACGGCCCTCCGCACGGCGTGCAGCACGCAAAAAATTCATCATCAGCCGGCTTGGGGATCTGTGCATGGTGGGTGCGCTGGTGGCCGCATGGCGGGCCTGGGGCACATGGGAGTTCCATGAAATGTTCGTCCTGGCAGACCAGCGAAGCGCTGGAATCGTGGCCGGATGCCTGATCGCGGCGGCCATCATGAAATCAGCCCAGTTCCCCTTCCATTCATGGCTGCCCGACACCATGGAGACCCCCACGCCTGTGTCGGCCCTGATGCACGCGGGCATCATCAATGCCGGCGGCTTTCTCGTGGTGCGCCTCAGCCCGGTCCTGGTCCATTCCTCCACCGCCCTCCATGTGCTCGCCATCATCGGGGCTTTCACGGCGCTGTTTGCCTCCGTCACCCTCCTGGTCCAGCCCAGCATCAAGAGGGCGCTGGCATGGTCCACGGTCGCGCAGATGGGATTCATGATGCTTCAGTGCGGGCTCGGGGCTTTCTCCCTTGCCATGCTGCACATTGTGGCCCACGCGCTTTACAAGGCGCATGCGTTCCTGAGCAGCGGGAGCGTGGTGCGGCTTGCGGCCTCCACATGGACGCCGGTGGGAAGGCCCGCAGCCCATCCCCTGGTGGTCGGGTTGTCGCTGCTGACCGCCATGGCGCTGGCGGGTGGTGCGGCGCTCCTGCTGGGTTTGAAGCCGGGCGCCGATCCCGGCAGGCTGTTGCTGGCCGGGGTGTTTGTCATGGCCATGGCCCACATGCTCTGGACGCTCTGGAGCAGTTCCATGAGGCGGCGTTTGATTGGCAGGGGCATTCTCCTGGTGGCCGGCATTGCGCTGGCCAGTCTGGCCCTGCACGCCGCCTTCGATCACATGCTGGCGGGGGTGCTTCCGGCTCAAACCGCAGCCTGGTCCACGGCGGAAACGCTCATGGCAGCCGCGGTGGGATTGATGTTCCTCGCCGTGCTGGCCTTTCAATCCCAGCTTCCCCTGTGGGCCTCGCGTCCCTTCTTCGCCCGTTTGTATGTTCATGCCAGCAACGGCTTCTACCTGGGCGCATGGCTTTCAAAGCTCACCGGACGGCTGCCCGGCTGACACCCCTGCAAAGCATTCCATGAACCAAACTAGATCCATGAAATCATCCATACTCACACATACCACGGACTCACTCCAGCAGGTGGACGTTCTCCATAATGCCCGCGAGGCGTCCCGCAGGATCCCGCCGCTCTGGCCGCTCCAGGGCTTTGTGGCGGTCAATCCATTCCTTGGCATGGCGGATGCCCCCTTCAGCGCGGTTTGTGAGCGCATGCATCGCATCACCCATCGGAGCATGTTGATGCCCCGTCCGTTCTACTTTGATGCATTTTGCTCGGGGCGCATCACACCATCCGACCTTGCGGAGGCCCTCAGACGCAGCGGTTCGGACAGTTCCCCCCTGGAGCTGATCCGATGGCTGAACGATCCGAAGGTCGAGCAGCCACCCGCCCTGTGGTCGGTGGCCGACGCCGTGAGCCGCGGAACCCAGGATTGGAACAGCATGGTGGGCGGTGAGATTTCGAAATGGTGTGCCGCCTATCTGGACAGAGGACAGGCCTCGTGGCGAATGCCATGGAAGCACCAGCCTCTGTTCGTCGCCTGGAAACAGGCGGCTGTAATTGACGCCAGTCCAGAAATCCATGGCCTGCAACGTTTCCGAGAACTGGTCGCGTCTCAACCGGGCACAGCGACGGAAGTCATCCAGTCTGCGCTGGCCGAACTCCAGGTGAATCCATCCGTTGCCGTGGATTACCTGCACCGCCTGCTCATGCCCATCCACGGCTGGGCGGCCCTGCTCCAGCAGGAGGCCCGAGGCAAGGAACAGGGTGCGAACCAGGACACGCTGCTGATGGATCTGCTCGCCATCCGGCTTGTGTTTGAGGTGGCGCTGTTCCGGCAGTTTGACGGTCCGCAACTGAGGGAGTTCTGGATGGCAGGCGACAGCGGAGTGCACGGCGCGGCGACCGCATTCACCCGCAACCTGCTTGTGTGGCATGCCGCCTACGAGCTGGCTTGCCAGCGTGAGCTTTGCGGGGTGCTTTCATCCGGGCTTCATCGTGCTGCCGGGCCGGTCGCACTCAGGCCGGCATTGCAGGCCGTGTTTTGCATCGATGTCCGGTCGGAAGTTTTCCGGAGATCCCTGGAGATGACCTCGGAGGGAATCCGGACGATTGGATTCGCCGGATTTTTCGGCATGCCGGTGGAGCACGTGTCAGCGGGCTCGCGTCATGCCACGGCGCGGCTGCCGGTCCTCTTCAAGCCACGTTACCGGGTGCATGAAAGGCCGATGACGGCCGCGCAGGGCAACGGGGAGGAATGGCATCTGCACCAGCGGATTCACAGGCGGATGATCCATTCATGGAACACGTTCAAGACCTCCGCCATCAGTTGTTTTCCATTCGTGGAAACCATCGGGCTTGGCTACGCATGGCAGCTCGCCAAGGACGGCCTGCGGCAGCCGCGGCCGGAGAAGGCCGGGTGCCGGGCATGCGATCTGGGGGCCGACCACGCCAGCCATGATACAACCGTCGAGGTGGACATTCCTGTGGGCGAGCAGATCGAGCTCGCCTTCGGTGTGTTGAAGAACATGGGGCTCACGGAGAACTTTGCCCGGATTGTGCTGCTCTGCGGCCACGGCAGCTCCACGACCAACAACCCCTATGCGGCAAGCCTCGACTGCGGCGCGTGCGGCGGCCATGCCGGTGATGCCAATGCGCGCATTGCGGCGGCCATTCTCAACAGCCACGCTGTCCGGCGCGGTCTGACCGCCAAAGGCATCCACGTTCCTGATGACACGTGGTTCCTGGCCGGACTTCACGACACAACGACAGACAGGGTCACCTTGTATGACCTTTCAAATGCGCCCGGGTCTCATCGACACGACATCAGCGCCGTGGACGCGTGGTTGCGGGAAGCCGGTGCCGCAGCACGTCAGGAACGGGCGCGAAGGCTGGGGATGCATGCGAAGGGAAGCCATGAACTGCTGGCCTGTTATGAAGCACGGGCGGCGGACTGGTCACAGGTCAGGCCCGAGTGGGGGCTGGCAGGAAACGCCGCTTTCGTGGCGGCTCCACGCTCACGCACCCGGGGGCTGGATTTGAAGGGCCGGGTCTTTCTGCATGATTACAATCACCAGCAGGACGTGGGCGGATCGACGCTTGAACTGATCATGACCGCGCCCATGGTCGTCGCCAGCTGGATCAACCTCCAATACTTCGGCTCCACCGTGAACAACGGGCTGTGGGGCAGCGGCACCAAGACCACGCACAATGTGGTGGGCACCTTCGGCATCCAGCAGGGCAACGGCGGTGATCTGCGGAGCGGACTGCCGATGCAATCCCTCCACAATGGCACGCAGTGGATGCACGAACCGGTCCGCCTGAGTGTGTTCATTGAGGCGCCACGGGCGGCCATGGAGGCGGTCATCTCGCGGCACCGGCATGTCCGGGACCTGGTTGACAACGGGTGGCTCCATCTCTTCGCCATGGATGCGGACAGCGGACGGATTGCCCGTCGCACCGGGCCCGGAGAGTGGCAGTTTGTGGCTTGTGCATGACGGCGGATGCTTCAGGATGCTGAACAGTCCGGCAACCGCATGACATCCATCGATACTGCAATGCCGCCGAGTCCAGATGTGTTCATCCGGCGGGTTTGTTTCCGTCCATCACTGCTGGCCGGCGTCATGTTCTGGCTGGCTGCCGCCGCAGACATTTCCGCCGCCGGCTACGATCCATCATGGTCCAACGTCAAGCCGGGACGTGTCATCCCGCTGGCAGAGGTCAGCGGTGAAGCTTTGATGAAGGCGGTGGAAGGCTTGAAGCCCGGAGATCATCTACAGCTGCCTTCCGGCACCTACAACGTGGCCCGCATGTGGGATGTCCGCGTCAGCGGGACGAAGGATGCCCCCATCTGGATCACGGCCGCGCCCAATGCCCGTGTGGTCATCACCCGCCCGGATGCGAAGCAGAATGTGATCAACATCGGCCAGGGCGGACCGGTGGAGCATCTGTGCCTGCGGGGATTGGAAATTACCGGCGGCAGCCATGGGTTGAGGCTGGGTCAATGTCAAGAGGTGTGGATCGACCAATGCCATATCCACCATACCGGCGAGGTGTGCCTGAGTGCCAACAGCGCGAACACGCGGCGGCTGCATCTGACCCGCAACCACATCCACCACGGCGGCGGTCACGGCGAGGGGATGTATCTCGGCGGCAACAACGCCAGCGTCGTCATGAGCGAGAGCGTGATCGCCCTCAATCACGTGCATGATTGTCGTGGGAGCCAGGGGGATGGCATCGAGGTGAAGCAGGGGTCATGGGGCAACTGGATCGCCGAAAACCACGTTCATGACACGCAGTATCCCTGCATCACCGTGTATGGCACGGGGGGGCGTCCGGTGAACATCATCGAGCGCAACCTGTGCTACCGCAGCGGTGATCATGTCATGCAGGTGCAGGGCGAGGCCACGGTCAGGAACAACCTGCTGATCGCCGGCCGGGGTTCGGGCTTTGCCAGCACGGATCATCAAGGCAGGACGGCGCGGCTCAAGGTCATCCACAACACGATCATCAACACCGGACACGCCTTCAGCGGCGGCTCCTGGCATCAGCGCGAGGACATGGTCCTGGCCAACAACATCCTGTATTCGCGCGATGGGAATGCGATGCACTTTGCCAACGGAAACGGGCGGGTGACCATAGCCGGCAATGTGGTTTTCGGAGGCGGCCCGACACACGGCAGCGCCGCCGGGCGCGGTCTGGAGGACTTTGTGTCCGTGACCTGGGATGGTCAGAAGCATGATGCCCGCCCCTCGGCACAAGCCGGGTTCCAGCATGCCAGCCCGGAATTCACGACGGAGACGGACTTCAGTGGCAGGTCCAGGAAGGGCATGAACACCAGCGGCGCCCATTTGAAGTGACATCGATCATCCCGTCATCTGCCCCATTGCCTTATGAACATCAGCCACCTCTCCCGATCCCGCACGGTCTGCGGGGTCACCGTCTGTCTGGCCTTCTTGATGGGCTGGATGTCAGTTCATGCGCAAAGGCCCGACCTCCCAACCGGCCCCAACGCCGATCTGGGGGGCGTGTTGTTGCTGCCCGTGCAGGATGAATGGAACCGTGATGTCTCGAAGGATCCGGTTGATCCGTTGAGCGATGCCATCATTGCCAGCATCGGAAGGGACAAGCCATTGCATGAGGATTTTGGATTGGTGTGGCAGGGCGCTCCGGGCGGCATTCCTTATTATGTTGTCCCCGGCAGCCAGCCCAGGGTGCCGGTGCGATTCATCGAGGGCAGGGACGAGAGCGATCCCGGGCCGTATCCGATTCCAATGGATGTCCACATCGAGGGCGGGCCCCACAGCAAGGGGGACAGGCATGTGATCATCCTGGACAAGGACAACTGGATTCTCTACGAGCTTTTCCACGCCTTTCCAGAGAACGGCGGGCGGTCCTGGAGGGCTTACAGTGGCGCCATCTTCGACCTCAGATCACCCAAACCGCGTCCTGCCGGCTGGACCAGCGCAGATGCCGCAGGGCTGCCCATTCTTCCCGGACTGGCGAGGTATGACGAGATATGCGGCGCACAGAAACTGCGTCATGCGCTGCGTTTCACCGTGAAAAAGACCCGGCGCGCCTATGTGCCGCCCGCCACGCACTTCGCCAGTCCTCACAAAGATGAAAACCTGCCGCCGATGGGCATGCGCGTGCGATTGAAGGCCGGTTTTGACACCAGCAAGTTCTCCGGTCCTGCACGGGTGATACTTGAGGGGCTGAAGACCCACGGGATGATCCTGGCGGACAACGGCGGGGACTGGTTCATCAGTGGCGCGCCGGATGACCGCTGGGTGCATGAGGAACTCCTGCCGCTGCGCAAGGTGAAGGGCGCCGACCTGGAGGTGGTGAAGATGGGGGAGATGGTGACACGATGATCCACATCTCGGAGTGCCGCCGTCCTCATCGCAACCCCGCTCGTTCACCGGCCACAGCCACACGCGATTCAGATGACCAGACCGTCTCCCCGGATCAACCGTCTGTTCTTCACATGAAAGGCATCCTCCTCGGTCTCGCATTGCTGGGCGCACGCATGGTCCTGGCAGGCGATGCCACCATCCCGGGTTCCGTCACCACACCTTTTCCAACGCTCAACCACCTGGCCGTGGAATGGGAAATCGAAGGGGATGATGATCTGGATGCAACCTGCGAAGTCCGATACCGAAAGGCCGGCAGTGCGACATGGATCGATGGCATGCCGCTGCGCAGGGTCCCGGCCGGCACCAGCCGCAACACCCGTCCCCTGCGCACATGGACCAACCGGCTGAGCGGCAGCCTGTTTGATCTGGAGCAGGGGACGGAATATGAGATCGAGCTGCGATTGCAGGATCCGGACGGAGGCCATGCCGTCCGATCACTCAAGGCCGCGACGAGGGCGCCTCTCGTGGCTTCGGAAGGCTCACCTTCCAGACAGGCGGGGAAGACGGCGCTGAACTCCGCAGTGCCCGGAGAAGTCATCATCCTTGAGGACGGACACTACGGTTCCTTCGTGTTCCAGCGCGACGGTCTTCCTGGCAGGCCCGTTGTCTATCGCAGCCTCACGGGCGGAGCCGTCTTCAGCGAGATCAGTCTGAACGGGCGGAAATGGGTCTGCATCGAGGGCCTCACAGTCAACGGCCCGGTCCGCATGAACGGCGCCGAGCATTGTGGTGTGCGGCGTTGTGTCATCCGTTCACAGTTCGGCATCAAGGCCTACAAGCCTGGCATGTTCAACGCCTGCATCGAGGACAACGTCATCACCGGCATCCGGGAATGGAGGGCTGACATCATGGGTGCAAACGGCGACAACGATGGCGAGGGCATTCAGTTCACCGGCAGCGGCAACGTCATCCGCCACAACCGTGTCAGCGGCTTCCGTGACTGCATTTCCCACATGGAGGATGGCGAGGCCGTCGCGCAAATGTGCAACGACATCCTCAACAACGACATCATCGCGGGGCTTGATGATGGCATCGAGGCGGATTTTGCCATGCACAACTGCCGCATCCTCCGCAACCGTCTGGTGAACTGTTTCGTTGGCATCAGTTCCCAGCCGGGGCTTGGCGGCCCGAATTACTTCATGCGCAACGTGCTTTTCAACATCACCCACGAGGCCTTCAAGCTGCACCGGTTCAGCATCGGGGACGTCGTCATGCACAACACGGTCATCAAGGCTGGCGACGGGCTTGGCATTTACACCTCCGAGCCCTTCGACCATGCCTTGATCCGTGGCAATCTCTTCGTCGGCGGCAAGGTGCCTGATGGCGTCACGTATGGGGGGTATTCACCAGGGCGGGGCCGCGCCGTGGATGTGCAGCGTTTTGGGAAACACTGCATCATCGATGGCAACGCGTATGCAGCGCATGGGCTTCCCTTTGAAGGCAAGATCGGCTCATGGACCTTCCACAAGCTGCCGGGAGAGCGGTTTGAACTTCATGGCATGGCGGTGACCCTGGACGTCTTCGCACATCCCGCATTTCCGGAGAATCCGCTTGTGCTGCATCCTCCACCGAATTTCGAGCTGAAGCCTGCCGCCCCACGAGTGGGAGCCCATGCCGGCGAATCATTTCCTGCTCAATACGGACCGCGTCCGTTCCCGTCGGCGGACAATCCCGACCAGCGGCGGGGGCAGCGGTGAAGGTTCCTGAAATCCAATGATGTCCATCTTGTGACGCGGTGGTGATGCGGGCTTTCGATCACCTCCCCTGGGATCGTCTCCCGGCCGGACATTGCCTTTTCAGGCGATGCATCGCTGAAGTTCAGCCCCCTGCTCCGGTGAATCCGATGCTTCAACAATGCGTGCGGTCCGCCAAGATGGACATCCCTCTGGCGAAACCATCACCTCCGGACCATAATGTGCGGGTGATTGCGGCCTTCCCCGCTCAACATCCTGGAACCGCTTTCGTCCGGCAGCCTGCCCGCACGGTGTTGGCGGGGCTCGCAGCAGCCTGGTTCGTGGTTGCGACCGCACCGGCGCAAGCGGTTGACTCCATGCTTGTCCATGCCGTGGACGCCCATGTGCGTCAACCCCGGTTCGAGCATGCCAGTTGGGGCGTTCAGATCATCTCCCTGAAGGATGGAAGGGTTCTCTACGAAACCAACGCCCACAAGCTTCACAAGCCCGCGTCCAATGCGAAACTGTTCACCGGAGCGCTCGTCCTCGACCAGTTCGGTCCGGATTTCCGCATGCGCACATCGGTGTTTGCCGCCGGCAGCCCTGACAGGCGCGGGCGGTTGGGCGGTGATCTGGTGATTTATGGACGGGGCGATCCGAGCTTTAACGCAAGGCTCCGTCCTGAAGCCGGCGACGATGTGCTGCGCCCTCTTGTGGATGCCATTGCCGCCGCCGGAGTGCGTTCGGTGTCCGGGGACCTGGTGGCGGATGAAAGTTGTTTCCGCGGTGCGCCTGCAGGGAGCAGCTGGACCTGGGAGGACTTGCAGCATTATTACGGGGCCGTCGCCTCGGCACTCTCCATTCACGAGAACACCCTGGATTTCCAGATTCAGCCGGGCCCCAAGCCGGGGCATCCATGTGTCATTTCGACAGACCAGGCCCATGCCCCGGTTTCCCTGCTGAGCCTCGTGATCACCGGCGATTCCCAATCGCGAGCCAACGTGGACATCGAGCGCCCTCTGGGAGCGCGTTATGTTCATCTGACCGGGCATCTGCCGCAAGGTGCGAAGCCTGTGAAGGCCGCCGTCGCCGTGCCCGATCCGGCCTTGTGGTTCGGTCAGGCGCTCAAGGCATCCCTGGAAAGGCGTGGCATCAAGGTGTCAGGCAGGGTGCGTGTCGAGGACTGGCGCTCGCGGTCAACAAGTGGAACCAGCGTGACGGGCATGACGGAACTGGCGCACGTGGACTCGCCGCCGCTTGGGATGATTGTTCCTGCGATGATGAAACCGTCGCAAAACCTCCATGCACAACTGCTCCTGCTCCAGGCAGGCGTGGCGCAGGGCGAGCCAGGAATGAACACCGAGGCCATGGGCATCCGTTCCCTTCACCAGTTTTTGCAGGCATGCGGCATTCCTTCCGATGAGGTGCGGATGGATGAGGGCTCCGGACTTTCTCGCGCCGCGCTGGTCACACCCCGCGCCATTGTTCAACTCCTTCGCCACATGCACACGCACCGCCATGCGGCGGCCTTTTTGAATGCGCTTCCCGTCGCCGGCGTGGACGGCACGCTCGCGGGGCGGATGAAGCAGACTGCGGCCGCTGGGAATGTGAGGGCCAAGACGGGGACCATCCGCTTTGTAAACTGTCTTTCCGGGTATGCCACCTCAGCGGATGGGGAGCCGCTCGCATTCTCGTTGATGCTCAACAACTACGATCCACCACCTCATGCTCCCGGCGCCCGGGCGGATCTGGATCAGATCGCGCTGTGGCTTGTGCAGCACACGCGTGGAAGCCTTCAAAGAAGTGGGGGCGCACCATGAAAGTCGTGGTGGCTGGTGCCAGCGGTTTGATCGGGCGCGCGCTTGTGTCGCACCTTCGGCGGCATGGCCATGAGGTGGTGCGATTGATCCGCAGCGGCAAGCCGGGTGACGACGCGCGGCTGTGGAACCCGGACGAGGGTCTGCTGGACATCAAGCATCTCAAGGGTGTGGATGCCGTGGTGAACCTCGCAGGTGAGAACATCGCCGCGGGACGGTGGACGAAGCGTCGCAAGGAACGGATTCTCCACAGTCGTGTGAATGCAACTCGCACCCTGTCCACCGCCCTGTCTCAGGTGAACAACGGTTCAAGGGTGCTTGTGAATGCCTCCGCCATCGGCATCTACGGTGATGGCGGGATGGAAGAGATCACCGAGAAACATCCGCCCGGGCACGGATTTTTCCCTGATGTGGGCCGCGCATGGGAGTCGGCCACATCCGTGGCTGAACAGTCGGGTGTGCGGGTGATTTTGGCGCGTCTGGGCGTGGTGCTCGCGGCCGACGGCGGTGCGCTGGCCAGCATGCTTCCCATTTTCCGGTTGGGACTGGGCGGACGCATCGGCAGCGGTGACCAGTTTTGGAGCTGGGTCACTCTTGAAGATGTTGTGCGGGCCATCGCCTTCGCGCTCAACGAGCCGGACCTGCGGGGGCCTGTCAATCTCACCAGTCCGCACCCCGTGACCAACGCACAATTCACCCGGTCACTCGCCTCAGCGCTTCATCGACCTGCTTTTCTTCCCGTTCCCGGTTTTCTTGCCAGGCTCGCCCTTGGGGAAATGGCCGAGGCTGCGCTGCTGACCAGTGCGCGTGTGGTGCCTGAAAAATTGATTGAGGCAGGGTTTGAGTTTCAGCACACGGAACTCGATGCGGCCCTGCGTGATTGTTTGGATGGAAACAGGGACGTCCAGGGTGGCTGTGCCTGACCTTTAGCCCTCCGGGCCGCTTCGCCGCGTGCGGTGAATACGCACGCCGGGGCTGGGGGGCGCGTCCATCAGGAATTGATGCAACTCCCCGGCGATCACCCTGTGTTCACGGCGGGTGGGGTGCATCACATCGATGAAGATTTCGCGTTCCTGCAACTGCTCGATCTTGCGTTGGCGCAGAATGTTGTCGAGCACGCGGACCCGCGGCACGGTTGGTGATGGCTTGAGCGCCTCGGCCAGTGACGGTCATCCCTGGCGGTTGCGCACCATTTCCGACACATCCATCCATTCCACGCCCATGCTGGCCAGCAAGTCCTGGAGGCGCACCGTCCTGGCAGACCACTCGCCATATTCGTAGGCCATGGGGATGAACAGATACACAAGCCGCACGCCTGCCGCCTGGCAGAGACGGGCCATGTCCTGCATGGGCAATTCCACCAGCAGCTCCCAGGTCTTGTCCTGAAGCTTCGCGGAGGCGGCTTCATACGCCGCCTTGAACCGGGGGGCGGTGAGCAGAAACGCCACCTGGTCAATCATCCGCCGTTCTTCCTCCTCCGTGGCGGCCATCCGCAGCCTGTGCAGGTGTTTCAGGTAGAGCATCTGGGTGGCGTTGAACGGGTCCTCGGTGGGGATGAGGTCGTTGACGCAATAATTGATCAGGACCATGTCAGGCCGGAGCGGGAGGATGTGCTTTTCGAGGAACTTCGACTCCTGCCAGGTGGAGAATCCCACCACGCCCGCATTGATGGTTTCCCATGGGGCGGACCGGTTCAGTTTTTCACCCAGCAGATGCACATACGTTTCATGCGCGTTCACTCCCACCCCCCAGGTGACGGAATCTCCCATGGCGACCAGGCGGCGGGTGCCGGGAGCGGGTGTCTCTGATGTTGGCGATGAACCCCTGAAGCCACGTTCGTTTGTCTCGAGCAGCACCGTGCCAAAACAATACCCATGATAACGCGCGGCGTTGATGAACCCCACGTCGGCATCCGGCTGCCACATGTCCACCTGGTTTTCATGCCGGTAGGCCGGATCCTTGATGCCCATCTTCCACGCGATGGTGTGAAGGCCGAGCATCACCAGCGCCGCCGTCAATGCGGCACTGGCTGCTGCCAGAAGCAGCTTTCTGGCTGGCACACGGCCCTTTGTGGGTTTGGAACTCAAT
>CAYQCZ010000008.1:0-16369 GCA_964415955.1 uncultured Verrucomicrobiota bacterium
CAGCCGCGGTGGGAACAATTTTGGTGGCAGGTGCCATGGCCTCCGTGGCCGCACAGACTTTGCCACCCGAGGTCAACGGCTTCTTTCAAAGGCATTGTGTGGATTGCCACGACGCGGAGGTGAAGAAGGGCGGGCTGGACCTGACCGCCTTGTCCTCCGACCTGTCGAAAGCCGATGCGATGCGCGTGTGGGTGCGGATTCATGACCGCGTTCGTGACGGCGAGATGCCGCCGCCCAAGAAGAAGCAGCCCAGCGCCGCCGAAAAATCGCCGTTCCTCACCGCGCTCGCCGCCGACCTCACCAAGGCAGATCTCGCGCACAAGGGCACCGTGCTGCGCCGGCTTAACCGCGTCGAATACGAGAACACGCTGCGCGACCTGTTCGGCATCCGCAGCGACCTCGCGGAACTGCTGCCCGAGGACGGCAAGTCGCACGGGTTCGACAACGTGGGCGAGGCGCTCGACCTCTCGCCGGTGCATTTGCAGCGCTACATGGACGCGGCGGCAAAGGCGCTCAACGATGCGGTCAAAACTTCTCCCAAACCGCAGCAGCAGGCGAAGTCGTTCACCTTTTCGGAAGGCAAGAACGCAGGTAACCTCGGCAAGCACTGGCTCCAGCGGCCCGACAGTGCGGTGGTGTTCTTCAACAACGGCGGGTTCCCGTCGCCCACGCTCGATCCGTTCAAGGCGTGGGACGAGGGCACGTATCGCATCCGCATCACGGGCTACGGCTACCAGATCACGACGCCCGTGTCGTTTCAGGTGTATCAGGGGCAGTTCAACCGCGACGGCAAGTCGGAATTGAGCGGCACGTTTTCCGTTCCGCCCGGCAAGGCGACAACGGTGCAGTTGGAAGCCTACCTCAGGCGGAACGACACGCTCCGCATCCTGCCGCAGGGCATGCCCAATCCGTATCAGGGCCTCAAGGAACTCGGCGTCGCGGGCTACAAGGGACCGGGACTCGCGATTCAGAAGGTTGAAATCGAGGGGCCGATCGTCGGCGACTGGCCGGGGCGCGGGCACACGTTGTTGTTCGGAAACCTGCCCACGCGCGAAATCGAGCCGAAGAATCCCGCCGACAAGAAGAAGAAATTTTACCGTCCAGCCTACGCGGTGATGTCGGCGCAGCCCGAGGTGGACGCGGGCAAACTCCTGCAAGGCGCGCTGCCCGTGCTGTTCCGGCGTCCGATTGGCTCGGACAAGATCGTGCCGTATCTGCAGCTGGCCCGCGCGGAACTGGCCGGCGGCGCGACCTTCGAGGAGGCGATGCGCACGGCCTACATCGCCGCACTGTGTTCGCCGGATTTCCTCTTCCTCAAGGAACCGGCGGGCAGACTCGACGACTTCGCCGTTGCCGCGCGCCTGAGCTATTTCCTATGGAGCAGCGGGCCGGACGCGGAACTGGTCGCGCTCGCAAACAAGCGCCAGTTGCTCCAGCCGGCCACGCTGCGCGCGCAGACGGAGCGGATGCTGAAGGATCCCCGCGCGGCGCGCTTCACGGAGAATTTCACCGGGCAGTGGCTCAACCTGCGCGAGATTGATTTCACCATGCCCGACAAGTCGCTGTATCCCGAATACGACGACGCGCTCAAGGGCGCGATGGTGAAGGAGACCACGCTGTTCTTCGACGAGGTGCTGAAAAACAATCTCAGCGCGCTGAACTTCCTGCACAGTGACTGGACGATGCTCAACGAGCGGCTGGCGGCGCACTACCGCATCCCCGGCGTGAAGGGCATGGAGTTCCGCAAAGTCAGCCTGCGGCCCGAGCATCGGCGCGGCGGCGTGCTGGCCCATGCGAGCGTGCTGAAGGTTTCCGCCAACGGCACCACGACCTCGCCGGTGACGCGCGGGGCGTTCGTGCTGGAGCGCATTCTCGGCACACCGCCGCCTCCTCCGCCGCCGGGCGTGCCGGGCGTGGAGCCGGACATCCGCGGCGCGCAGACCTTGCGGCAGCAGCTCGACAAGCACCGCAACAGCGAGACGTGCAACGGCTGCCATCGGGTGATTGATCCGCCCGGCTTCGCGCTGGAGAACTACGACGTGATGGGCGGCTGGCGGGAGCATTACCGCGCGATCGATCCGAAACTTCCCAAGCCCGCCGACGCGCTGACCGGTGGCGTGAAGAACGTGAAATGGCGTGTCGGCCTGCCCGTGGACGCGTCGGGTGTGACACCGGACGGCAGGGCGTTCAAGAGCCTCGCCGATTATCAAAAGCACCTGCTCGCGCAACCGGACAAGTTCACCCACGCGCTCGCCGAAAAACTGCTGACCTACGCCACCGGACGCGGCATGGGCTTCTCCGACCGCGCGGAGATTGACCGCATCGCCAAGGCCACTGTGGCGAGGCAGTATGCCTTCCGCGATCTCGTCCTTGAAACTATGACCAGCCCGATCTTCCTCAGCAAGTAGCGCATCCATGACCATGCAAACTCCACACTTCTCCGCCAAACCCGCCCTCAACCGTCGCGCGTTCCTCCGCGGGACCGGCGCGGTGCTCGCGTTGCCCTGGCTCGATGCGATGCTGCCCGCGTTCGCTACGCGCGCGCAGGCCGCCGCTGCGACCGCGCCGCCACGTCGCTTCATCGCCATGAACTACGGCCTCGGCTTCCACGGCCCGCATCTGTTCCCTAAAAAGGTTGGGCGCGATTATGAACTCACGCCCTACCTCGATGCCATCAAGGAGCATCGCAACGAGTTCACCGTCATCTCGGGCCTGTCGCACGTCGAGCAGAACGGCGCGAACGGCCACACCTCCGAGCTGACCTGGCTCACCGCCGCGAAGCACCCGGGCCTGCCCGGCTTCCGCAACTCGATCTCGCTCGACCAGTTCCTCGTCGAGAAGCTCGCGCCCGACACGCGCTTCCCGTTCCTCACGCTCAACGTCGGCGGCAGCGAATCGCTTTCGTGGACGGCCAACGGCGTGAACCTCCCCGCCGAAAGCTCGCCGTCGAAACTGTTCGCCGCGCTGTTCGTCAACGGCTCGCCCGCCGAGGTGAAGCAGCAGGTGAAGGACATCCGGCGCGGGCGCAGCATTCTCGACACGGTCAACGGCGAGGCGAAGAAGCTCGAACGCGACCTCGGCGCGCGCGACCGCGAGAAGCTCGACCAGTATCTCACCAGCGTGCGCGATCTGGAGTCCCGTTTGCAGGCGTCGGAATCGTGGGCGACGAAACCCAAGCCGCCGGTGGGCGTGAAGCCGCCGGTGGACGTCGCGGATCGCTACGACATCCTCGCGCGCACGCGCCTGATGCACGACCTCATCGCACTCGCGTTGCAGACCGACTCCACGCGCGTCATCACCTACAAGGCGGGCGGGTTCAATCCGGTGCCCAAGATCGAGGGCGTGGACACCGGCTGGCACGACCTGTCGCACCACGGCCAGGAGGCGGAGAAGATCGCCGAATTGAAACTCATCGAACTGGCGGAGTTTCGCGAAGTGAGCCGGTTGCTCGGCCTGCTCAAGGGCGCGAAGGAGGGCAACGCCACGTTGCTCGACAACACGACCGTTCTCATGGGCAGCAACCTTGGCAACGCGAGCAGCCACAGCTGGCGCGACCTGCCGGTGATCCTTGCGGGCGGCGGCTTCAAGCACGGCCAGCACCTCGTCGCCGGCGGCGCGGGACTGGAGAACGCGCGTTTCTGCAATCTGTTTGTCCAACTCGTGCAACGGATGGGTGTCGAGACGGAGCGGTTCGGATCCAGCAATGGCTCGAGCGTGAAGGAACTCGCGTAGCTTCGGAGGAGGATCGGGCAGACTGACAATCGGACCATGAGATCATGAGAACACGCGCATGCCATTCGACACATCGCACGCGGGACTTCGGCAGCAGTTTCCACGTCCGGTTGTCGCATTGTCTGATGGTCTGGTTGTCTCACTGTCTTCTCGCCAACCCGCTTCATGCCGCAGCGCTCGCTGATCCGGCAGCCGAGCAGAAGCGCCTCGCCATTCCGCTCGGCGGTGATTTCAAGCCCGAGCCAAAGGTTCCGGCGTTCGTTGTCGTCGGTCACGGCGGACGCATCATCGTGTCGAAGGACGACGGCCAGAACTGGACGCAGGCGTTTTTCGGCCACCCCGGCGCGGATCACGGGCCGTGGGCGACGAAATCCGTCGCTTATGGTCAAGGCGTCTTCGTTGTCGTGGTTGGTTGGGGCGGACCGACGAGCTACCTCGCGTCCGAGGATGGCGTGCGCTGGCGGCATCTGACCAAGGGCGACGCCAAACTTCCGGAGTCGAAGGGGGATGCACGCCAGATGCCCGGGACATGGGGAATGACCTCGGGTGGAGGTGCATTCGTCGCGGGCGGCTACATGACGTTCACCGCAACAAGCGATCTCGGGAAAACCTTCAGCACCTTCTCGCTCTACTCCTTCAAGAATGATCCGCGCGGCTACAAGCTGAGCACGCATCACGTGGACCCGGTTTACTGCGGCGACGCGAGCGGACGCTTTCTGGCGCTCGGCGACAATCGCGGCAAAGAGGGTCCAAAGTTCGGGCACCTGTTCGCCAGCGATGATCTGGGCAAAACATGGCGCTGGCTCGCGCCCAAGGGCCTCGACGCCTCGACCAGTCGCGGCACGCTCGTCTGCAACGACAAACTGCTTGTGATGACCGACGCCACCGCCGAGAACGCCTGGACCAGCAGCGATGCGGGCGAAACCTGGACCGGCCCGCACGCCACCGGCGCGAAACGCGCGACGTTGAGCGTCGTGGGCGGTGAGTTCTGGCTCTGCGGGAAGCCGTCACGCGCGGGCATCGATGGTAAGACGTGGCGCGATCTCCCGTCTGCCGTTCCCGCCGGACAAATCATCGCCAGCGACAAGGGCACGCTGGTAAGCATTGACCGGCAGCGCTTCAACATCCTCCGCAGCGCCGACGGCGGAAAAACCTGGCAGGAGGTTCACCGCTTCGAGCCGGAGAAAATCAGCGGCGGCGCGCAGGGACTCCGCGACGGCGCATTCGGTTACCTCAAACCATGAAACACCCCCAGATTCAACCGACCATCTCCCGCCGATCCTTTCTGCGCGCTGCGGGCGTTTCACTGGCGCTGCCCCTTCTCCCCTCGCTGGGCTGGCGCGCGTTCGGGTCATCTGCCAAGGCATCGGCCGCGCCGCAGCGATTTGCCTTCATCTACACGCCGAACGGCTACAACCAGCGGACGTTCCTGCCGCCCAACGTGGCCGCAGGCTTCAGTCCCCTGGAACTCACGTCCGCGCTCGAACCCCTTGCGGCGGTGAAGGACCATGTCACCCTCATCTCCGGCCTCGACCGGAAATTTGTTCCCGGCACGGGCGTCCACGCGCAGTGTGGCTCGTGCTGGCTCACCAGTTCCGCGCCGCAGGAGACGCTCGATGGCGGGTTTCCCACCAACACCTCGCTCGATCAACTCATCGCCCGGCAGATCGGCCACGGCACCGCGCTGCCTTCGCTCGAACTGAGCTGCAACGATTTTCCGGACAATAAGGAGACAAAATACTTCGAGAGCATCTCGTGGTATGGGCCTGGTTACGCCGCCAACACGGAGAAGAATCCGCGCAGCGTCTTCCGCCGCCTGTTCGGGCAGCCCGACACCGGTCCCACGAAAAGCGTGCTCGATGTCGTCCTCGCCGACGCGACCTCGCTGCGGGCCAATCTCGGCCGCGACGACCAGCAGAAGCTCGACGAGTATCTGGCCTCCGTGCGCGAGACCGAGCGCCGCATCCAGCTTGCGGAGCAAAACGCCGCGCGCCTGAGCAAACCGCCGTTGCCCGAGCCGGCGGGCATTCCGGAGCAACGCGGCGATTATCTCCGGCTGATGGCCGACCTGATCGTTCACGCCTTCGCGCTCGACCAGACGAGCGTGGCCACGCTCGTCGTGGACCCGGAGCGCTGGGACTCGCCGCGGATGTTTCATGGCGTCTTTGACAAGCCGCAGAACCATCACGTCCTCACCCACACCAAGGGCGAGGAGGCGAAGGAAAAGCTCACGCAGATTGACCGGTTCCACACCGCTTTCTACGCCCATGTTGTGGGGCGATTGAAGGCCGAGGGTCTGCTCGACTCCACCACGCTCGTCATGGGCAGCGGCATCAGCGACGGCGACTCGCACAACTATGGCGACCTGCAAGTGCTGCTCGCAGGCGGGGGCCTCAAACCGGGTCACTTCCACTATGCCGGCTTCCGTCCACTGGCCGACCTATGGCTCACCCTCGCCCGGCAGGCCGGCGTGCCCCGCGAGCGCTTCGCCGACAGCACGGGCGTTTTGAAGGAACTCTCATGAAGATCTGCCTGGTTGCCGTTCTCGCACTCGTCACGACCTGCATTGGCGCGGAGCCTGTGAAAATCTTATTCGCCGGCAGCAGCAGCATGTATTGGAACGACCTCCCGGGCGAAGTGGCGAAGCTGGTGGACGGCAAACTCGCCACGCATCCCGGCGTGAAAGTGATTCCCGAGGCCGTGGGCCGCAGCGGCAGCGACATCCGCGTGTATCTGGAGCCGGAATTCAAACGCTACGAATACGGCGTGAAGCCGGGGCAGACGTTTCTGCAGAAGATCGCCGAGGAGAAACCCGACATCGTCGTCATGATGGTGGTCTGCCGTTTCATCATGGGCGACGACGCACCGAAGGACGGCCATCCCGACCATGCCCAAGCGGTCACGAAGTATTGCGCGGCCATTCGCGCAGCGGGCGGCGAGCCGATGTTCTACGAAATGGGCTGGGGCAAGACGGACGGGGAAGCGGAAGGGCGTCAGCGCATCTTCGATCTCGCGGTGAAGAACAAGATTCGCCTGTTCGCGCCGTGCAGCACTGCGTGGGCGCGCGTGTATCGCGAACGGCCTGAACTTGCGCTGCAACATCCGCAGGACAACTCGCACCCCGGTGACGCGGGCCATTTCCTCAATCTCGCGTGCTTCTACGCGGCCCTCACGCAGCAGAGTCCCGTCGGCAAATTGCCGCGCACATTTCCCGTGTGGCCGCACGGCAAATACGATGCGGACGAGGCCAAGCTCGCTGCGTTCAAGCCCGACGCGTATCAGGCGAAGATGGCGAAGTGGATGTTCAAGCACATGAGCATGAACGCCACCGCCACGCTCGACGACGCCACGGCGAGCTACTTGGAAACGGTGGCATGGGAGACCTGGCGGGAAATCAACCTCAAGCTGAAGGATACTTTAAAATGAGCGCGCAGGAATTCACGCGCAGGAGTTTTCTAAAAGCCGCCACGATGACTGGTGCTGCGATACCTTCGCTTGTCTCGCTCACCCACGCCGCGACGTCACCAAACCCCGCCTTCATCGGCGTGCAGGCGCATCCGTTCAGCTTCTACGACGAGGGGCCGGAGCGCGTGCTCGATCTTTTGCAGGAAACCACGGGGATCAATGCGCTGCTGATCTACACGCACCTTTACGCCGCCGATCAGAGCGTTCCTAAGTCCGCGCTGGCGCATGATCATCCGGGCTTCACGCCGCGTGAACCAAAGGAGCGCCGTTACCGTCGCGTGTGGGCGCGGCACGATCCGAAGGCGTTCGCCAGTCTCGCGCTCCAGCATCCATTCGGGGAGCGCGATGTGGAGTTCGCCGGGAAGGATGTGTTCGCCGAGCTTGCGCCGCTGTGCGCGAAGCGCGGCATGAAGCTGATGGGGCGCGTTCTCGAACCGAAGAAATCCTCCACGAGCAATGCGATTGAAAACTTCGACCACGCGCTTGCCGTGGATCTCGACGGCAAGCCTGCGAACGTCGCGTGCTGGAATCATCCCGACTACCGCGCATTCTGGGAGGCAACCGTCGTGGACGCGTTCCGCCACAATCCGCTCGAAGGGTTCATGCTGGGCGCGGAACGCACGGGGCCGCTCTACCGGCTTATTCAAGCGGGCGAAGCGCCGACGTGTTTCTGCCCGCACTGTCGCGCGCGGATGAAGGCGAAAGGCGTGGATGAGACCCGGCTGCGTGCGGGATACGGGGCGTTGAGCGCGTGGATTCTGGAGATGCGTCGCGAACCCAAGCGCCCCTCCGACGGCGCATTGACGACGTTTCTCCGGCTGCTTATGCGCCATCCCGAAGTGCTCGTGTGGGAGCGGGAATGGGCGCTCGCGCTTGAAGAAGCTCTCGGCGGTCTCGCGAAAGCCATCAAGTCCGTGAAGCCCGGCGCGCTCGTGGGCCGGCACATCGATCATCAGCAGAGCACCTGGGACATCTTCTACCGCGCGGCGGTGAGCTACGGCGAGATGGCGAGCACGGTGGATTTCCTGAAACCGGTGGTCTATCACGACATCGCCGCGCCGCGCGTGCGCGAGTGGGCCGTAGCGCAGTTCGGCAAATCCATTCTCGCCGATCTCTCGCAGCCGCAGGTGCTCGACCTGTTTTACGCCGTCTTCGGCCTCGACGCCTCCAAGGAGCCTGCGCTCGACGCGATGATGAATGGCGGATTCACACCGGACTACGTTTACCGCGAAACGAGGCGCTGCGTGGACGGTGTCGCGGGCAAGGCGCGCGTGTTTCCCGGCATCGGCTTTGACATTCCGTTTCACCGCAAGGATGCCCCGCCGCGTCCGCATCCGAGCGATCCGGTCGTGCTGGGCGAAGCCGTGAAACAAACCTTCCGCGCGGGGGCGGATGGTATTGTCGTCTGCCGCGAGTATCAGGAAATGCGCGTGCCCAACCTGCGCGCGATCGGCGCGGCGTTGCGGGAGATGGGAAAGGTTTAGCATGAATCGATTCGCTTCCACCTTGTTCATCGGTTTGTTGCTGCTCGCCGGACGATGCGCGATGGCGGCACGGGACTTCGAGCGGGAGGTGCGTCCGGTGCTGGAAAACTTCTGCACGGACTGCCACGACCCGGAAATGCTGAAGGGCGGTCTTGATCTTGCGAGGTTCAACAGTGACGCGGCGGCGATGGCGGACCGCGCCACATGGAAGCGCGTCTTCGACCAGATCGAGGCCGGTCAGATGCCGCCTCCGAAACGCAAAGCTCAGCCGACCGCCGCCGAGCGCGCGACGCTGATGGCGTTTGCCAGCGAGTTGATGGCGCGGCCTGATCCCGCACTGGGTGTGCGCGATCCGGGCAAGCCGGTGCTGCGACGGCTCACGCGGCTCGAATACAACAACACCGTGCGCGATCTGCTCGGGCTGCCGACTGACGTGTTCATGTTTCCCGAGCGGCTGCCGTTCAGCGACAAGTCGTATTTCCAGCCCGCGGCGGAAACGATGGGCGACACGCTTCAGGCGTCGCTGCGCGAATACGGCGCGAGGCAATCCGTGCTGCTGCCGCAGGCGGGACTGCCCGGCGACGGTCGCGCGGAGCATGGTTTCAACAACCGCGGCGACGTGATGAATTTCTCGCCGCTGGTGCTCGAACAATTCGTCGCGCTCGCCGCGCAGATTGCGAATCATCCCGATCTCACACGCCTGAGCCCGTTCGCGGCGGAGTTGCTGGGGGTAGAGTTCACTCCCGCGCCCGAAGTCACTGAGTTGAAGAAACCCGCCTCAAGCGCGAGTCCCGTGTCGCCGGCGGTTGGCGTGTTCGCGCCGAATGTTCCGAAGCTCGCGAAGGCAGAGGGCAGCGCGGACAATGTCGAATCGCGATTTCGGGAAGAGGTAGCCGAGGCATTCCGCGAGGGGCGCGGTGGCGTGTTCGATGTGGGTGCGACCTCGGCCAACGCCACAATTGCGGGCAAAGGCGGCCTGCTGCGTGTGCCCTTTGGCGACGCGGGCGCCAAGACGCTCACGATCAACCCGGATGCAGACTTGTGGCTCGCGTCGTTTGCGACTGCAGAAGAAACCTCTGGTTCGCTGCTGATCGCCAACAAGACCAAGAAGGAGAAACGCTACGAACTCACCTTCAAAGTGCTCGGCGGCGAAAACGATGAAGGCATCGCGCGCCTCGGTGTTTGCGTGATTGGACGCAGCGGGCAATCTGGGACGGTGACGCTCACAACGCGGTTCAGCGATGGGACCGAAGCGGCGCTGTCTTCGGCGATAGCGGAAGGATCAAAGGGCACGACGTTCTTCAGTTTCGCCGCGGTGCCGGGTGAACACGTGAAATCACTAGTAGTCGATGGCTCAAAATTCAGCGGCGATTATGTGCTGCTGGACGACCTGGGATTCATCACCACCGGCCGGGCGGTGCCCAACGCGCGTCCTCCCGCGACCGTGGCAGCCGCGAGGCCCGCATCCCCATCAGCCAAACCCGCGATTCAAAAAAAGGCCACTGCGGTGCGGTCTCCGAAATCCCTGCCGCCCGTTGAGCGCTTGAATCGCTTTCTCGACCGTGCACTGCGCCACCCGGCCACGCCAGACGAACGTGCGCGTTTCACGGGGCTGTTTGAACGTGAACGGGATTCCGGAAAGGCAGAGACTGACGCGCTGCGCGTCGTGATAAGCGCCATCTTGTCGTCGCCGGGTTTCCTCTTCCTGGCCGAGCCGGCCCGTGACGACGGTGCAGTGCGCGCACTGGACGATTACGAGATCGCCTCGCGGTTGAGTTACTTTCTGTGGTCGTCCATGCCCGATGACGAGTTGCTGGCCGCTGCCGGGCGCGGTGAATTGCGCACGGAAGTGGGCCTTGGGGCGCAGGTGAAGCGAATGTTGCGCGACGCGAAGGCGCGCGAACTGAGCGAGAGTTTTGCCGTTCAATGGCTGCGGCTCGACCAGCTTTACACCACCAAACCGGACCGGGATCTGTTTCCAGCGTTCTACTCCGGACCACAGGGCAAGGATACATTGCACGGCAACGCGCTGACAGAGGTGCTGCTGTTGTTTGAAACCATTCTCGTCGAGGACCGCAGCATCGTGGAGCTCATCAGCGCCGACTACACCTGGCTCAATCCACGCCTGCGCAAAATTTACGGTCTCGAAGATTCGCACGCAGCATCGCTGGCGTCGGCGAATGGCGCGCCCACACCGTCGAACCGCGAGGTGAAACAGGCCGAGAGAAATGCAAACAACGTCTGGCAGCGTGTCGCCCTCACGGACCGCAACCGTGGCGGCGTGCTGACCATGAGCGGGACGTTGACCGCCACCTCCCTGCCCTTTCGCACCAGTCCGGTGAAGCGCGGGGCATGGCTGCTGGAAACCATTTTCAACCGCCCACCGGCGGAGCCGAAGGTCGCCTTCGCGCTCAAGGACGACGCCAAGGAAGTGAAGCACGCCGAGTCGGTGCGCGAACGGTTTGAGCAGCATCGCAACGATCCAAACTGCTTCTCCTGTCACGTGCGGCTCGATCCGCCGGGCTTCGCACTGGAAGCCTTCGACCCCATCGGCAAGTGGCGCGAGCGCGACGGCGAAGCGCTGGTGGATGCGAGCGGCGAGTGGGGCGGGAGAAAGTTCGCCGGCCCGGCGGAATTCAAAGCCATCCTCGCAGAGAAACCGGACGAGTTTGTGCGCGGCTTCATTGAACACCTGTTGAGTTACGCACTGGGGCGCAAGATTGAGCATTACGACACGCCAACGATTGCTGAAATCCAGCAAGCGGTGGCGCAGCAAAACTACCGGCTATCCGCAGTGGTCGCTGAGATCGTGAAAAGTCATCCGTTTCGATACATCCGCAACACGCCAGCGGCTGCGGCCCGCTGAGGCCCTCCGGCTGGTTCTGCGTCTCGACATGCCGGCTGAATTCCTGGCATGCTGTTCGCACGCAGCATGAGAAAGACACACCTGCTCCTATTCTCGATTATTGTCCTGACGCAGACTCTTTGCTCCGAGGCGGCAGAATCCGCCACGCTGCCAGCCAGGGAACAGTTCCACCTCTTTCTGCTCATCGGTCAGTCAAACATGGCCGGGCGGGGCACACTGGCGGACGAGGACAAGACTCCGCACCCGCGCGTGCTGATGCTCAACAAGGCAGGTGAGTGGGTGCCTGCGGTGGACCCGATGCATTTTGACAAGTCCGTCGCAGGTGTGGGATTGGGCAAAACGTTCGGTCAGATCGTCGCCGACGCGAATCCGGGCGTGACCGTCGGGCTCATTCCCTGTGCGGTGGGTGGATCACCCATCGATGCATGGAAGCCCGGTGCGTTCTACAAACCCACCAGCAGCCATCCCTGGGACGATGCGATGAAGCGCGCCAAGATTGCGCTCAGGGCGGGCACATTGAAGGGCATCCTCTGGCACCAGGGCGAGTCAGATTCGAACGAGAAGCTGGCGCCGGCCTACGAGGCCGGACTGCATGACCTCATCCGACGTTTGCGCACGGAACTGGATGCGCCGCAGGTGCCGTTCATTGCAGGGCAGATGGGCAGGTTTGCGGACAATCCGTGGGATGATTCAAAGCGTTTGGTGGACAAGGTCCATCAGGAACTGCCCGCAAAGGTTCCATTTACGGCGTTTGTCAGCGCAGAGGGGCTTCATCACAAAGGCGACAAGGTTCACTTCGACGCCGCCTCATATCGGGAGTTGGGCAAACGATACGCGGAAGCTTTCCAGAAACTGCAATCCAACCGGCCATGATCCAACCCACATGAAACGTCGCCTGATTCTCTGCCTTGCCCTGAACTTGCTTTCCAACCCTGCGCACGCGGATTTCCAGGCCGGCGCCGCCGTGGTGGACATCACACCGCCCAGCCTTCCGGTGATTGTCAATGGCGGCATGTTCAGCCGCACGGTGGACAAGGTGAACACCCGCGTGAACGCCCGTGCCCTGGTGCTTTCAGACGGTCGTGAACAGATCGCCATCGTGGTGGCGGACAGTTGCATGATGCCGCGCCCGCTGCTGGATGAGGCGAAATCCATCGCGGCCAGACGCACCGGCATCGCCACCAACCGCATGTTGATCTCCGCCACGCATGCCCACAGCGCGCCTTCCTGCATGGGTGCGCTGGGCACGGATGCCGATCCGCGTTACGTGCCCTTTCTGAGGGACAAGCTGGCCGCAGCCATTGCTGACGCGCAGCGCAATCTGGAGCCGGCGCAGGTCGGATTCGCCAAAGCAAACGCCGCCGAGTTCACCGCATTGCGCCGCTGGATACGGCGTCCTGACCGGCTGGCGGAGGATCCCTTTGGCAACAAGACGGTCCGCGCCAACATGCATGCCGGCCGCAACTGGGATGATGTGACGGGCGAGTCAGGTCCTGAGGATCCTGATCTTTCACTGGTTTCCATCCAGGCGCGCGATGGCCGGCCCATCGCCGTGCTGGGCAATTTTTCCATGCATTACTTTGGGGACCGCGACATCAGCGCGGACTACTTCGGCCTGTTCTGCGAGGGGTTGAAGACGCGCATCGCCACAATCACACCGGACGGCAAACAGCCTTTCGTGGGCATCATGTCCCATGGGTGCAGCGGTGACATTTACCGCGTGGACTACAAGATTCCGGAGAAGGACCGCCCAAAACCGACCATTGATGAATACGCCAATGGCCTGCTCGACATCGCGATGAGGGCCTACGCAGGCATCCGGCACCGCTCGGACGCGGACCTTGCCATGGCAGAGCAGCGCATGACTTTGGATTACCGAGTCCCCGACAAACAACGGCTCGAATGGGCCCAGCGCACGGTCGCCGCGATGACCAATGCGCTGCCCAAGACCACGCCGGAGGTCTATGCGCGTGAACAGATTTTCCTTCACGAGAAGCAGCGGACGGAAATCGTGGTGCAGGGGCTGCGCATCGGCGACATCGGCATCGCCACCACACCCTGCGAGACCTACGCGATCACCGGATTGAAGATCAAGGCGGCCAGTCCGCTGCCCCACAACATCGTCATCGAGCTGGCCAATGGCGGGGATGGTTACATCCCGCCGCCTGAACAGCATTTGTTTGGAGGCTACAACACCTGGCCGGCGCGCTCGGCGGGGCTTGAGGTGATGGCGGAGCCCAAGATCACCGAGACCGCCATTCATTTGCTTGAACAGGTCACAGGCAAGCCGAGACGCGAATGGAATCTGCCGGAAGGCCCGGCCAACAGGACCATGTTGAACACGAAACCTCTGGCCTACTGGCGCTTGAACGAGTTCACCGGACCGCATGCCGCGGACGCCACCGGAAACGGCTTCCACGCCCATTATGAACCCTGGATCACCTATTACCTCGACGGGCCGCATCCGGAGAAGTTCGCTTCCGCGAACCAGATCAATCGCGCGCCGCACTTCGTCGGTGGACGGCTGCAGGCACGGCTTGAGGCCGTCAGGGACCGATACGCGGTGTCCATTTGGATTTGGAACGGCATGCCGTCCGATGCGCGCCCTGTGAGTGGATGGTTCTTTTCAAGGGGACCGGACCACGGCCTCAGCACCAGCAGCGAGCATCTGGGTGTCGGCGGAACCAGCGGTCACACCGGACGGTTGGTCTATCAGGTTGGCGACAGGGTGATTGCCGCAGGCCGCAGCGAGATCTCCCGTTGGAACTGGCAACATGTCGTCTTCGTGCGCGATGGATCGAAGGTCTCCGTGTATCTGGACGGGCAGCTGGACATCGAGACGTCCGCACCGATCAACAGCCGTGCCAGCGGGCCGCAGTTCTTCTTTGGGGGACGGTGTGACAATGATTCAAACTGGGAGGGCCGGCTGGACGAAATTGCGGTCTTTGACAAGCCGCCATCCTCACGCCAGATGAGGAGTCTTCTCGCAGACTGACACCCCGCCGGTTCACATCACATGACTCTGCTCATCCTGCGATGATCGGTGGGAGACAGACCCGTCACCGATCGAAACGCGCGGGTGAATGCGCTGTGATCGGAAAAGCCGCAATCCATGGCCACCTTGGCGATGGAGGCTTGTGTCTCCGCAAGCAATCGTGCGCCCGCGGCGATTCGCGTCTTGGTGATCAACTGTGAAGGGGTCAACCCGTGGATGCGTTTGATGATCCGGGCAAACCGGGCCGGACTCATGCCGGCCTTTCGTGCAAGCGACGACGGGCTGATCTGCTGGTCGAAGGCGGTCTCCAGAAAACGCAATGCGTCTTGAAGGGCTGCCGGCACGTCTCCGCGATGAACGGGGGTTGTGAGATCCTTTGAAATGCCAATCAGACCAGAGACATGACCATCGCCATCACGGATGGGCAGTTTGCTGGTCAGGCCCCATTCGGGGACGTTGGGCCGCCGCCAGAAAAGCTCAAGCCGCTCGATGATCGGGCGTCCAGTGCTCAGCACCTGGGCATCCTGTTGTGTGGGAATGCGGCCGAAGTCACCCGGGCAGACATCGCATGGACGGCGTCCGAGCAACTGGGATTTGGTTTGCAGGCCATGTCGCTCGACGAGCGACTGGTTGACCATCACGTAACGTCCGCCGGCATCCTTGATGAAGAAGGCCGTGTCGTGCATCAGGTCCGCGATCTGTTCGATATGCCGCACATCCAGAAGCATACCGCCCTGTTCCGAAAGAATGCCTGGAAGCCTTGGATTCTGCGTTTTCATGAGGTGGGTCTGCCGGTGCCAGCAGCGAATCGATGAATGGGTTTGTTTGGCGGAATTGTGCAGCTTTCTTCGCATGCGGCAGGCAAACCGGTCAAGACACCGGGAGCCATTCCACCTAATCATGGGCCGGTTCAATCGTCCAGAAACCCAGTGCAGGTCAACACATGAAACGCGGATTGATCCTGCTTGCCGGCGGCGGTGCTGTGGTTGGGGCGGTGGCACCGACGAAGATCAACCATGACTGAAAGCTTGTGACCTTCACGCAGGATGATCCAGGCTTTGATGCAGCCTCAGCCATGTCGAAGCACCAATCCGAATCAAGCCGGCACGTAATGGTGGCTTTCAGGCACGTTGACCCTCATATTCTGGAGGTGCCGGGCATGCCTGAGCGGCCTCGGCCACAATACAGATGAGAATCCCCGCATCCACCACCCCGCCGACTTCGCCGCAGACCGGCCCCCTGCTCATCACCGCTGCAGTTCGGGAGGGCGGCAGGCGCTCCCACCGTTGCGGAGCATGCCTCAGGAATCTGCTGTTTCGTCCGGAATTCGAGATGCAGACCCGGCGACCTCTCCGGCATCCGTTTCGAAGGCATTTCCATTGCTGCTCCAAGCGTTCTGGGCGAACCCCAGCTGTTATGGGGCCAGGAAGATGCGCGCATTCGCGATGTTCATTTCCAAAACCTCACCCTCAGTGGGAAGCCGGTCAGCAACATCTCTTTCTTCAAAACGAACGCATTCGTTGAGAGCATTCATTTCTCACCCGTTTCCAAAATCACGCCATGAAATCCCAACCTGTTGCCATCGTCATCCTTGCCGCACTCACACTGAGCCATGCCCTGGCTCAAGCGCAGCCCGCGAACCCCGCACGACCGCTCAAGGTCTTCGTCCTCGCCGGCCAGTCCAACATGCAGGGCCATGCCAGGGTCAGCACCTTCGAGCACATCGGCATGGACCCGGCGACCGCGCCAATGCTGGCGGAAATGCTGGGGCCGGATGGAAAGCCGAGGGTTTGCGGGCGCGTGTGGATTTCGTCCATCGGCTGCGCG
>CAYQCZ010000008.1:16398-23939 GCA_964415955.1 uncultured Verrucomicrobiota bacterium
CAGACCGGAAAGCTCACAGCGGGCTTTGGCGCGACGACGGAGAAGATCGGGCCGGAGTTCACCTTCGGTCTCTACATGCAGAAGTTCACCGATGCGCCCATTTTGATCGTCAAGACGTCGTGGGGCGGCAAGAGCTTGAACACGGATTTCCGTCCGCCAAGTGCCGGGCCGTATGTGTTCAACGAAACCCAGCTCGCCCAGTTCCAGAAGCAGGGCAAGGACATCGCCGCGATCAAGGCGGAGAAGGTGAAGGCGACAGGCCATTACTACAGCCTCATGATCGGGCACGTGAAGAAGGTGCTCGCCGACATCAGGCGTGTGGTGCCGGACTACGATGCGGCACAGGGCTACGAACTGGCGGGCTTTGCGTGGTTCCAGGGGTGGAACGACATGGTGGACTCCGGGACCTATCAGGACCGCGACAAGCCGGGGGGCTACGATGCCTACAGCGAGGTGATGACGCACTTCATCCGCGATGTGCGGCGGGATTTGAACGCGCCGAAGCTGCCATTCGTCATCGGCGTGCTGGGTGTGGGCGGGCCGACCGCTGAATACGGCCCCGATGAGCAGCGCTACAAGGCGACACACCAGAATTTTCGCGACGCGATGGCCGCCCCGGCGAAGCTGCCGGAGTTCAATGGCAACGTCGCCGCGGTGCTCACGGAAAAATACTGGGACCGCGAGTTGAAACTGGCGCGGGCAAAGGAATCCAGGCTCAAGGATCAGGCGAAGAAGCTCGCGAAGGATGGCAAGATGAAACCCGCCGAGGAAAGGGCCGAACTGGACAAGTTGCGCGGGCAGGGCCTCACTGAACGCGAGCGGCAGGTGCTGGAAAAGGGTGTTTCCAATCAAGAATATCACTACCTCGGCTCAGCCAAGATCCTGGGCGGCATCGGCAAGGGGCTGGCCGAGGCGATGGCGGAACTGAATCAAACAAAGACATCCAGATGATGAAGACCACCCTCGCTGCCCTCGCTCTCGCCTCCTGTTTCATGGCATCCACTCCTGCCTTTGCCGCTGCCAAGGGCAAGGCGGTGGCGATGCCCGATTTCACCAGGGGGGCAACCCTTGCAAAGGACAGTCCTCATGACTGGACACTCGGACCGACCGGGGCGCGCGGCTGGATCTTCACCCAGAACGGGCATTCGCAGGATGCCCGTCAGATTCTCGTCACGGCGGTGGCGAACGGTTCGCCGGCTGCTGCCGTGTTGAGCGCTGGCGACGTCATTCTTGGCGTGGGTGGGAAGAACTTTTCCGGTGACGCGCGCATCCAGTTTGCCAGCGCCATTGCGGCTGCCGAGTCCGAGTCGGGCGGTGGCAAGCTGCGCCTGCTGCGCTGGCGGGGCGGGAAGTCGGAGGAAGCGGTGGTGACATTGCCGGTCCTCGGCAGCTACAGCTCCACGGCGCCTTATGACTGTCCGAAGTCGAAGCGCATCTTCGAGCTGGGCTGCCAGTCACTTGCGCAACGGATGGTCGGCCCGAACTACACGCGCGGCCTGAACCCCATTCCGCGTTCGTTGAATGCGCTCGCATTGCTTGCGAGCGGCAACAAGGAGTATCTGCCCTTGCTCCAGAAGGAGGCTCGATGGGCGGCGGATTTTTCCGCCGACAGTTTTGCGACGTGGTATTACGGCTACATCCTCAACTTCCTGGCGGAATATGTCAGCACAACCGGCGACCAGTCCGTGATGCCGGGTCTCAGGCGCCTGGCGCTGGAAGCAGCCCGCGGGCAGAGCGCAGTCGGGACATGGGGGCATAAATTCGCCCTTCCCAGTGGAAACCTGAACGGTTACGGCTGCATGAACCAGCCGGGTCTCAGCCTGGCCATCGGCATGGTGCTCGCGCGCGACGCCGGTGTGAAGGAGCCCGATCTGGACCGTGCCATCATCAGGGCGGCGGGCTTTGTGCGCTGGTATGTGAACAAGGGCGCGGTGCCCTACGGTGACCACCAGCCATTTCCCGCGCACGAGGACAACGGCAAATGTTCCAGCGCGGCAGTCCTCTACGATTTGACCGGCGACCGGGAGGCGGCGGAGTTCTTCGCCAAAATGTCCACGGCCGCCTACAGCGAACGCGAGCGGGGGCACACGGGCAATTATTTCAACATGCTCTGGGCTTTGCCTGGAGTGTCGCGCCTCGGCCCGCTGGCCACGGGCGCCTACTTGAAGGAACACGCGTGGTATTACGATCTCGCGCGGGGTTGGGACACGAGTTTCCTGTATCAAGGCTCGCCCGTCGGTGAAGAGGAGCACGGGAGTTACAAGGGCTGGGATTGCACGGGCGGGTATCTGCTGGCCTACGCACTGCCATTGAAAAGCCTGCGGCTCACGGGCAGGAATCCGTCCGCAGTGCCGCCGTTTAACGCGGAGCAAGTGAATGCCGTCATCGAGGCCGGACGCGACTTTGCCTACAAGAACGCGGAGAACCCTTATGACCGGCGCGCCCCCTCAGAACTGCTCGCCGGACTTTCAAGCTGGTCACCCTCCGTGCGCATGCGTTCCGCCGCCGCATTGGGGAGGAAAGAGGGGGATTTCCTCCCCGACGTGCTCAAACTGCTCGCCAGCGACAACCGCGACGCCCGTTACGGAGCCTGCGAAGCGCTGGGGGCTCTCGGTCCCCGCGCTGATGCTGCCGCCCCCCGGCTGCGCGCCCTGCTCAGGGACCCGGACCCTTGGATGCAGTGCCTGGCTGCGGAAGCCCTGCCAAATCTCGGACCCGAGGTCCGCAAGGCCAGTGTGAGCGATCTGCTGGCGATGACCCTGCGGCAGAACCCCGCCGACCCGCGCCGCATGACCCAGCGATCGGCCGCCGTCGCCCTCTTTTCACCATATCCCGGGCGGCGGCAGCCCAGGAGCATCCTCGCCGAATCCATCGAGGGCGTTGACCGCAAACTGCTCATCCCCGCCGTGCAATCCCTTCTTCAAAATGAGGACAGTGTTGCCCGTGCGTCGGTCAGGAAAATCTTTGATGACCTGACCGTCCGCGATCTGGCGGAGCTGCTTCCCGCAGTTTCCATGGCGGTGGAGCGTCTGGCGCCAAGCAATGAGATGTTCGGCGACGGCATCCGCCTCGCCGGCCTTGATCTTCTCTCCCGCCTGCACATCCGGGAGGGCATGACTCTATGCGTATCGGTGATGGAGCCCGCCCGCTGGGGTGCCGGCAAAAGGATCGGGCCCTGCATCGAATACCTGCTGCGTTATGGCGCGCAGGCCAGGGACGTTTTGCCGCAATTGAAGGAGGTCCGTGCGCAGATTGCCGCGGCTTCCGGCAGAAAGGCCGACAACGAACTGCTGGGGAAGGTGGACAACTGCATTGAAGCCATTCAATCGAGCACGGCACATCCCGCCGTCATAAGCATCTCCGAATTCAAGTCACGCAACCTTGCTGAATGACCATTCTTCGCCATGTGCAGAAGACGACGGCGGAGTTCAACCTGCTGAACACGGCCTGATGATCACCTTCCGCCACGCCGTCTTGCTCGCCGCCGCTCTGGCATCAATGCATGCCGGTGGCGCGGAGCCGCCGTTCATTGGCGGGCTGGACCGGAACGCCGGCGCCCCACCAAGCATTTCCGGCGCGTTGCTCATCAGCGAACTCGGATGCGTGGCGTGCCACGCGTCGGCGCGGACGGATTTCACGGCGAAGGCGGCGCCGGATTTGTCGGCTGTGGGGGCCCGGGTGACGGGCGGGCATTTGCGTCAGTTCATCGAACAGCCTTCCGCCACCAAGCCTGGCACGACGATGCCCGATGTGCTCGCCCACCTGCCCGGGGCGGAACGCACGGCCACGGCCGAGGCGCTTGCACATTATCTGGCCTCTCTCGGCAGTGCGCCGCCCACTTTCACCAAGCCGGAGGTGAAGACTGTCGAGCGCGGCAGGGCGTTGTATCATTCCGTCGGCTGCGTGGCGTGTCATTCTCCAGAGTCGCCCCTCGCGGGTTCGGTGCCCCTGGGGCCGCTCGCAGAGAAGTATTCCGTTGCCAGCCTCGCCGCGTTTCTTGAAGACCCGCTCGCAGTCCGGCCCGGAGGTCGGATGCCAGATCTGAAGCTCGACCGCCCCGAAGCCGCGGACATTGCGAGCTATCTCTTGCGCGAGCAAAACGCGCCCGCCGTCTTCAAGCTCGATGCGCAGCTTGCCGCGCGTGGGAAAATGCTTTTCACCCAGCATCGCTGTGACGCCTGTCACACCGTCAATGGCGCGCTTGCGACGCCTGCTCTAACCAGCTTGGACAAGGTCCGATCCGACCGCGGTTGCCTCTCGGGTCGGCCGGGCGCCTGGCCTCAATATCCACTCTCCGACGTTCAGCGCGTCGCCATCGGCACCGCGCTCGCCGCGCCGGCTGAGCCGTTGAGCGTCGCGGAGAACATCGAGCTTTCTCTCACACGCTTCAATTGTCTCGCCTGTCATACGCGCGGCGAAATCGGCGGCGTTCCAACGAATCGCGACATTCACTTCACCGGCAGGGATGAGAATCTCGGCGAGCAGGGGCGCATGCCACCGTCGCTGACGGGCGTGGGAGCGAAGCTCAAGGCCGCCTGGCTGCGCGATGTGGTGGTGAACGGCGCGACGGCGCGGCCGTATCTGAACACGCGGATGCCGAAGTTCGGCGCGGCCAACACGGAGCTGCTGGCGGGCTGGCTCAAGCAGATCGACACGCTGCCACCTGCCGGTTTCCCCCGTGCGGTCCAGGCTGACAAGCCGCACGAGGTTGGGCGTGAGCTTGCCGGAGCGAAGGGTTTCAACTGCATCGCCTGCCACACGTTTCGGGAAAAGAGCGCCGCGCCCATCCGCGCACTGGACTTGATGACCATGGCGGAGCGGTTGGAGGAAAACTGGTTTCACCATTACCTCGCCAATCCGCAGCGCTTCTCGCCGCTCACCATCATGCCGGCCTTCTGGCCGGATGGAAAATCGCCCTTGCCCGGTGTGCTCGGCGGTGACCCCGGGAAACAGCGCGACGCACTCTGGCAATGGCTTGCACAGGGCCCGGAAGCACGCGAACCGCAGGGACTGGTGCTGGAACCGCTTGTGGTCGAAGTGAAGGACGAGGCCGTGATCATCAGGCGCGCGTTTCCGGGCATTGGCAAACGCGGCATCGGCGTTGGCTATCCCGGCGGCATCAACCTCGCTTTCGACGCCGCTCAAATGCGGCTCGCCTCTGTGTGGGGCGGTGGTTTCATCGAAGCCTCGGGACTCTGGCGCGGCCAAGGGTCCGGTCAGGCGCGCCTGCTTGGGAAAGATGTGGTGAACTTCCCGCCAGGTCCCGCCTTGGCCGTGCTTGCGTCGCCCGACGCTCCGTGGCCGGCCGTTGATCCAACGCCGCGCCCATCGCCACATTCGTTCCAAGGCTACACGCTCGACGGCGAACGACGCCCCACGCTTCGCTATGTTGTGGACGGTCTTGCCGTGGAGGACTTCTTCATCGAGCGTCGCGATGCTGGTGGAAAACTGTTCCTCGAACGCACGATCAAGTTTCCCGCCCCGCCGCCCACGGGCATGCATTTCCGCGTAGCCGGGGACAGGCACATCGAGCCGCAGGGTGGAAATGAGTTTGCCGTTGGAAAGAATCTCCGCGTTCGTTTGCCCAGCGTGCCCGTCATCCGTGATGCAGGTGAATTGAAGGAACTCCTGCTGCCTGTTCGCGGGGATCTGAAGCTGGAATATCACCCCACGGCGAAGCCATGAAACCACAGTCATTTTTCCAACCCATGGCCGGCAAGAATATGGGCGGTAAAGCAAGGGGCGACAGTCCTGGAGTTTTCACGTCTATCGCCGCCCATGTTCTGATCGGGCTTCAGTTGTCTCATCACTCCCTGGCGGCCGGAGACTTCGGCGACACGTGGAGCACAGCGGAACGGGAGGAAGCCTGCTATCGCATCGTCAACATCCCGATGCCGGAGGGAATCTATGTGGAGGCCGGCAGCTTTGTGTCCTTGCCGGATGGGCGGCTCGCGGTCGGCACTCGCCGTGGGGAAATTCTGCTGCTCAGCGGCGTGTCCGACGAGAATCCGCGCCCCAAGGTCAGCACGTTTGCCAGTGGATTGGACGAGGTCCTGGGTCTCGCGTGGCGGGACGGCGGCTTCTATGCCACGCATGCAACGGAGGTGACGCGCATCGCCGACACCAACGGCGATGGGCGCGCGGATCGGTTCGACACGATCAGCGATGCGTGGGGTTTCGGCCATTACCACGAGTTTGCACTCGGCTCGAAGTTCGATGCAGCGGGGAATCTCTACGTCGCGCTTGGGTTGTCGGAATCCTACAACTCGAAGGCGTTGTTCCGCGGCTGGGCACTCAAGATCACGCCCGAGGGGAAAACCATTCCGTTGTGCAGCGGCCTGCGCAGTCCCCTGGGTGTCGGTGAGAACGAGCACGGCGCGATGTTTTATGTCGAAAGCCAGGGCCCTTGGAACGGGTCGTGTTCGCTCAAACACCTCAAGCCCGGCGGTTTCATGGGCCATCCCATCAGCTTCAACTGGTATCCCTTCGCGCCGAACATGGGCCCAGAACCCGTGAAGCCCAACACGCCGTCGCGCATGGAAACCGAGCGCAAGCGCGTGAAGGAACTCGTTCCCTACGCGGTGGTGTTCCCCTACAAGAAAATGGGCCGGTCGATCTCGGCATTCGAAGTGAACCGCTCGGGTGGAAAGTTCGGGCCGTTCGAGAATCAAATCTTTGTCGGCGACTATTCGCTGAGCATTGTGATGCGCGCGACAACGGAGCTGGTGAACGGCGTGTGGCAGGGCGCGTGTTATCCGTTCCGCGAAGGACTCGGCACGGGAATACTCGCCGTGCATTTCACGCCGGACGGCAAACTCATCACCGGCGGCACGAACCGCGGCTGGCCCGTGCGCGGCATGAAGGACAACCTGCTCCAGCGCCTCGACTGGACCGGGCGCGTCCCGTTTGAGATTCTCGACATCCGCGCGCAATCCGATGGTTTCGTGGTGCGTTTCACCAGGCCCGTGGATGCCGCGGTCGCCGCGCGGCCGGAGAGCTACGACCTCCAGACCTACACGCACATTTACCAGCAAGGCTACGGCAGTCCCGAAGTGGACCACACACGCCCTACGGTGACTGTTGCCGAGGTCGCAGTCGATGGGATGAGTGTCCGACTCCGCATCAACGGTCTCGTGCAGGGCCATGTCCACGAGTTCCACCTGCCCGACTTCAAATCACGCGATGGTGAGCTGATTCTGCACGATCGGGCCTACTACACGCTCAACGAGATCCCGAAGCCGTAATCGGTCAGGAGAATAATGGCAGGAGAATTGACTGAATAATTGCAATGCACCCGACTCATTCTACTGCCCCCATGCTTCTGCCATACCGAGCCATCATCTGCTTTCTGGCTTGCCTGACCATCGCTTTCACCGCCCGCGCTGCTGACAAGCCCAACATCCTGCTCATCCTCGCCGACGATCTCGGTTATGGCGATGTCGCCTGCTACAACCCGCAATCCAAGGTGCCGACGCCCAATCTCGACCGGCTCGCCCGTGAAGGGATGCGTTTCATCGACGCGCACAGCCCCTGCACGGTCT
>CAYQCZ010000009.1:0-23635 GCA_964415955.1 uncultured Verrucomicrobiota bacterium
GCTGCAACACCGGAGGAAATTTACGTTGATTACTACCAGATCATCCAGCAGGGCGTGCAGATGCTGGAGAAGGGCAAGCCGGAGTCGGCCTACGCGTTGTTCCGCCGCGCCGAACTGGGCCTCAAACAGCTCCAGAAGGATCATCCCCAGTGGAATGACAAGATCGTCAACTTCCGCCTCGCCGACCTCGCCGAGAAGATCAAGCCCCTCGCCGCCAAGTATCCCGAGCCCGTGATGGACGCTCCCACGGTGGCTCCCACGCCCGCCAAGGCCGCCTCCCCCACGCCTTCCCCCACGGCCAGCTTTGAGAACCAGCTCTCCATGCTGAACGAGGAAATCATCCGCCTGCGCATGGACCGCGCACTGATGGAGAAGAAACTCAACGAAGCCCTCGCCGCCCGTCCCGCCGCCGCCGACCCCGCCGAACTGGCCAAGGCCGAAGGGCGCATCAAGGATTTGCAGAAGGAAAACGACGTGCTCAAGACCACGCTTGATCAAACACGCCGTGAATCCTCCTCCATGGTGCCCGCCACAACCTTCGCCGAGGTGAAAAAGGAACTGGATGCCGCCCAGGACGCCTTGAAAAAACAGTCCCGTCAGATGGCCAGCCTGGAGAAGGACAACGCCGCCGCCACCAAGTTGAAGGACGAGAACGCCACGCTCAAAAAGGAGCTGGCCGAGGCTTCCAAGTCCGCCAGGGCCATTAGCAAACTTGAATCCTCCAACGCCTCCCTCACATCCGAGGTCGCCGCGCTCAAGAGCAAGGCGGACGCCCTCGAAACCGAGAACAAGCGTCTGGCGAAGATGTCCAAGCCGGACGATTCCGCCGCCGCCTCGCTCCGCAGGGAACTGGAGGATGCCAACCGCAAACTGGCCCAGCAATCCGCCATTGTCGCCCGTGCCGAAAGCCTCGACACGCAGTTGAAGGACGCGCAGATGACCATCGCCGCGCTGCGCAAGGACAACGAGAAGATGGAAAAGATTCTGACCGATCCAACCGCCTCCATCGGCGCTCCCGCCAAACCTGCCGATGACACGGCCATGCGCAAACAACTGGAGATGGCGAAGCTGGACGCCGAGCGCGCCCGTGCCGATCTGGAAAAGGCCCGCATTGAAAACGAGGCCGTCCTCAAGAACGCCCGCACCGAGCGCGACGCCCTTGCAAGCCAGAACAAGGCCCTGGAAAAACAGCTCGAAGCCGCCATGAAATCCGGCACCAAGTCCAATCCCCGCGATGTGGCCCGCATCAAGGAGCTTGAGCAGCAGCGTGACAAGCTGGAGAAGGAATTGAAGGACGCCTCCAAGGAATTGAACTCGCGCCAGTCACGCCGTGAACTCGCCAAGGTGGAATCCATGGCCGATGAACTGGCCACGCTGAAGGCCCGCATCGAAGTGCTGGAAGCCAAACCCGCGCCGTATTCCAAAGAGGAACTGGCGCTCTTCGCCCAGGCCAAGCCTCCCACGCCGCCAGCCGCCGAACCCGCCCCCGCGCCGGCCCCCGCACCGGACGCCCCGAGGAAGGCCTCCCAGGAACTCCCCGACTCCGCCCGGCCACTCATCGCCGAGGCCCAGCGCGACTTCGCCTCGCGCCGGTTTGCGGATGCCGAGCGCAAATACAAGCAGGTGCTCGAGAAGAATGATTCGCACGTCTATACGCTCGCCAATCTCGCCGCGGCACAGATCGAGCAGGGCGACCTGCGCGGTGCTGACAGGAACCTCGAGAAGGCCCTTGCGGTTGCCCCTGACGATGCCTTTGCGCTTTCGCAGATGGGTTACCTGCGCATGCGCCAGGGCAAGCATGACGACGCGCTGGGTTATCTGGGCCGCGCCGCGCAGAAGGATCCCAAGGATGCCGTGGTGCAGAATTACCTCGGCATTGTGCTGAGTGAAAAGGGCCAGCGCGCCGCCGCCGAGGCCGCCCTGCGCAAGGCCGTGCAACTCTCGCCCGGCTATGCCGAGGCCCATCACAATCTGGCCGTCATTTACGCCACGCAGAAGCCCCCGCTCACCGAGCTGGCGCGCTGGCATTATCAGAAGGCGCGCTCCGCCGGGCAGCCCATCAACCCGGAACTGGAGAAGCTGCTCAGCGGCAACTGACCGGCGGCCCGCGTTCACCCCGGACATCATGCTCCGCCAGAGCGTCCATGAACTGCTGATCAGCACGCGTGGACGCGCCTTTCATGACTTCACTGCGGATGTGTCCGCGCTGGTGGAGGCCAGCGGCCTGCAAACCGGTCTGGCCACACTGCATCTCCAGCACACTTCGGCTTCATTGTTGATCCAGGAGAATGCCGATCCCGAGGTGCGCCGCGATTTCGAGCGTTTCTTCGCAAGGCTGGTGCCGGATGGCGACCCGTTGTTGCGGCACACCTGCGAGGGCAATGACGACATGCCCGCGCACATCCGCACGGCGTTGACCACGGTGAATCTCAGCATCCCCATCGCCCGTGGCGCACTCGTGCTGGGCACCTGGCAGGGCATCTACCTCTGGGAACACCGCGCCCATGCGCACCGCCGCCGCGTGGTCATTCACCTGCTGGGGGAATGATGCGCCTCCTCTACAATCTCCTGTTCATCTGCGGTATTACTTCTGGAAGATGCGCCGCCGCGGCAACTGGCGTGGCGGCTTCGAGCAGCGCTTCGGCCGATACGACCGCAGCCTCAAGCAGACCCTCACCAACCGCGACGTGCTCTGGATGCATGCCGTCAGCGTCGGCGAGGTCAACGTCTGCACGCAGCTCATCCAGGTGCTCGAACCCCGCGTCCCCAACATCAAAATCGTCGTCTCCACCACCACGTCCACCGGCATGGGATTGCTCCGCGAAAAGCTCCCCTCGCACATCGAGAAAATCTATTACCCCATCGACCGCCGCCTGCACGTGGACCGCGCGTTGGCGGCCATTCATCCATGCGCCGTGGTGCTGGTGGAGGCGGAAATCTGGCCGAACTTCCTCTGGCGGCTCCAGGATGCGCGCATTCCCGCTTTTCTCGTGAACGCACGCCTTTCGGAGCGCAGCTTCCGTGGTTACCGCAGGTTTGGTTTTCTCTTCCGCCCGCTGTTCGCCTCCTTCGCGGGTGTGGGCGCGCAGAACGACGCTGATGCAGAACGACTGCGCCTGATTGGCTGCCGGCCTGACGCCATCCGTGTGGTGGGCAGCCTCAAGTTTGACGCCGCCACACTGGAGGAACGCCGCGCGCTCGATGTCGCCGCGCTCTTCAAACGCATCGGCTGGCCGGATGATGCGCTCGTTGTGGTGGGCGGCAGCACGCACGCGGGCGAGGAGGCGCTGCTGGCGGGGATCGTCCAGCGCCTGCGCAGGGAGGTTCCGCAGCTCCGGCTGGTGCTGGTGCCCCGGCATTTCGAGCGCGGCAGGGCCGTGGGTGATGAACTGGCCCGGATGAATGTGCCCTTCGTGTATCGGTCCGACATCACCGGCTCACGCTCATGGAATCCCGGTGACATCGAGTGTCTGCTGGTGAACACCACCGGCGAGCTGCGCCACTTCTACCGGCACGCGCATGTCATCTTCGTGGGCAAGAGCCTCTGCGCCGAGGGCGGACAGAATCCGATTGAGCCCGCCGCGCTGGGGCGTGCGATGGTGTTCGGGCCGAACATGCAGAACTTCGCCGCCATTGCGGACCTGTTTGTGAACGCCGGTGGCGCCGTGCGTGTGGCGGATGCCGCCGCCCTGGAAGGTGCATTGAAGGAACTCCTGCTGGATGCGCCGCGCCGCGAAGCCATGGGCCGCGCCGCACTGGACGTGGTGCGTGAGAACCAGGGTGCCGCCCAGCGCACCGTGGACATGATTGTGGAACACCTCGCCCGCCAGGATATCCACGTGCAGCAGGGGTGAGCATGTGCGTGTGGACCACTCCGACCGTGGAGAGGAGGTGCCCCGGTTCATGCGGAGAGTTGGGGTGAGGTGTCGAATGCACGTTTCTGTGCAGACCAGCGGGCACGATCAGATTCGACCACGGATGGACATGGACCAGCGAAGCCGCAATCGCAGGGGCGCGGGTCTGCGACCCGCAGCAAGCTCTTTGGCCAGCAGCCTCCCCAAAGTCCACCCGCTCCAGTCCTGTCAACAGGCTGCGGCTCACAGAGCCGCGGTCCAAACCCGTTGTCGCCCGTGCGTGAATCTTCATGATCTTATTGCGCATTTACCTCCGGGCGGCGGCCGCATACAGCTCCACCAAACCGCGCAGCTTCTTCAAGCCCATGCCCCGGGTGCTGCGAAGCTGTTCCCCGCGCCAGACCGCGCACTGTAGCCGATGTGAATCGGCTCAAACCTCCTCCCGAAATCAGATGGAGCGGACTTATGCCCGCTGCTACAGGAAGCAGGGGTGAGAATGCCCAGCAAGATCACTCTTTGATGCGGTGAATTTCCCCCGAAAGGGTGGACAGAGGCGGAAGTGGTTGTGGGTTAGTTGTTCATGAACTGGGCTTCAAAGGCAACGGGAGATTTGTAATCGAGGGCGCTGTGTCGGCTGCGCTGGTTATACCAGCACTCGGTCCCGGCAAACAACTGGCTGAGGTTCTTGCTCTGTGTGGTCACATCACTTCCGGGCCAAAACACCGGCCCCGCTCGTCAACAATCTTTCCATCGGGTTGCACGGTGACTCGGACAACGTATTCCTCAACTTCGATTGCATCCTCGAAGTCTCGTTCACCATCGAGGAATTGTTGAAGCCGCGTCATCTGGTTATCGACAATCTCTTTTTGCGCCTCTAACTCCGTCTCAAAAACACAATAGCCCTGATCGTCGCTCACTACCGGCACAGGCCCTTGGCAGAGTGTATTGATGTAGATGCAGAAGCCCCTTTTCACTGTTGGGCCTCCATTTGCTCCCGAAGGGTGCGGAGCAAACTCCGGTAATGCGCGGCGATGCCGTCCGCTTCTTCCGGTTTGCTGCATTCCTCCACGACGCAATCACCATGGACGTATCCTGAACGAAGAAACGCCGCCGTGCGTTCCCACGCATCCGCACGCATTTCCAGACCATCAAGAATCTGGTCGAGGTCGTTTTCTTCCAGCCGAATCAAGTAGGTCTTGCTCATAGCTCGGCAGACACACCTGGCCAGGTTTGCGCCGCGCCGCAAGATGTTTCTCTCTCGCCATTGCGTTGCCCTTTGGCAACCTGGGCATATGGCAAAAGCACCGGCAGTAAAGTGGACGCGCGAGCATTTCCTCATCGCCTTGAATCTTTATTGCAAGCTGCCGTTCGGAAAACTTCACAAGGGCAACCCCATCATCGTCGAAGCAGCGGAGAAGATGGGCCGCACACCAAACAGTCTGGCGATGAAACTTTGCAACTTCGCAGCGTTGGACCCGGTGCAACAAGCGCGTGGAATTCGCGGCCTGCCGGGGGCAACGAAGCAGGACCGTCAAATGTGGGCCGAGTTCCACTCGAATCTTTCCACGCTCGGAACTGAGAGCGAAGAACTGCTGCACGACCTGTTTACGAAAGACGAAACGAAGGAAGTGGACTTTCTGTCACGCGACAAGGTGCGGCTCGTCACCCCAAGGGGCCCCACTGAAACTCAAGCCAACGTCAAGGTTCGTCGCGGTCAGCAATTCTTCCGGCAAGCGGTGCTCACGGCCTACGACGTTCGCTGCTGCATCAGCGGCATCAACGTGCCACGCCTACTTGTGGCCAGTCACATCAAACCGTGGGGCAAGTTCCCAGCCGAACGGCTTAATCCGCGCAATGGCCTTTGCCTTTCGGCGCTCCATGATGCTGCTTTTGACTCAGGACTCATCACGCTCGACAACAAGTTGAGTGTGGTTTTGAGCAAACGACTGCGGAGTTTTTTTCCACAGCCCGCTTTGGAGCAGAACCTCGTCGCCTTTGAAGGAAAACCAATTTGCCTGCCAGAAAAGCTGGTCGAACCTTCACTGGATTTTCTCAGCTATCACCGCGAAGTAGTTTTCCAGAACTAAGGTCAGCGCCGTAGGCGCGGCATCTTTGTAGAAACCGCCGTCCAACAAGCCTCAAGCCCCGTCTGGGGCGGCATAGCCGGGGATCAACCGTCAATCGGCTTGAAGATGTAGCGCTTGTCGTATGGCACCTCGAATTTATCGAGCAATGCGATGTATTCCTCCCGGAAAGGTTTCTTCGCATGGTGCTTCTGTTGGTTCTCGATGTAGCGGATCACCTCTCCGAGTTGCGACCGTGAATAGGAGAACGCGCCAAATCCTTCCTGCCACGAAAACCGCCCTTTCACCCAGCGCTTCTCGTTGATGAAGCGCGATGAGTTCGCCTTGATGTCCCGCACCAGTTCGGAAAGCGCTGCATCGGGTCTCAGCCCAATGAGCAGGTGCAGATGGTCCGGCATGTTGTTGATCGCTATCAGCTTGTGTTTTTGCCCGGAAACGATGCCGGTGATGTATTTCTGAAGCTCCTCGTTGTGCTCAGGTGTGATGAGACTCTGGCGACCTTCGACGGCAAACATGACCTGGACGTAGAGTTGGGTGTAGGTGTTGGCCATGCGCGAAAGATGTCGCTCCTCACGGAGCTTGGACATCCTTATTGTGGTGGTTCTACAAAGATGCCGCACCTGCGGTGCTGTGGACCGCGCGCCCGCCCGCTCAAAGGCGATGCGTAACCCGCCAATGCCGCAGAAGAGGTCGATGAAGCGCAAGGCGGTGCGGTAAGGCGTGGCGTCCTCGCGGAGTTCGGAGGGACGAGTTGCACGAGTCCCTGACTTTTTCCCGTCGGGGAGATTGGGGACTCGCGTAGCTCGTCCCTCCGGGGGGCGGCGTTCCTGATGCCGGCATTTCTTTGGCTCGCGCTTCGCGGTGCCAGCCGCCAGCATGAGCGCATGTTCACATCGTTTCCTTTTGCCAGAATCATCGTGACCTTTGGCATCGTCGGCGTGCTGATCCAACAGGCCCTGCCGGTGTGCGCCCAGGGGGGCAAATCCAAGGGCAGGCAGACCTCCAACCAGACCAACACGGACGACATGTGGGTGGCGAAGGTCGATCCCGCCACGTTGCCGCCGGGCGTGACGCATCATACGTATCGCAGCCAGGCGATGAATCGTGACGTGGGTTACTGCATCTACCTGCCGCCGGGCTACGTGAAGGACGCGGGGAAGCGGTATCCGGTGATCTACAACCTGCACGGCGCGGGCGGGAACGAGACGCGCACGGTGTATTCGGCGCAGGTGCTGCACGAGGGCATCGTGGCCGGGCGCTGGCCGGAGATGATCATGGTGTTCCCCAACGGGGGACGGTCCACGATGTATCAGGATTCTGCGGACGGGCGGTTCATGGCGGAGACCACGGTGATCAGGGAGCTGATTCCGCACATTGACGGCACGTATCGCACGGTGGCCGCGCGGCACGGGCGGTGCATCGAGGGTTTCTCCATGGGCGGGCGCGGTTCCACGCACCTGGCGTTGAAGCATCCGGACCTGTTCTGCTCGCTCTTCAACCAGGCCGGCAATGTGTATCCGGCCTCGGACATGGCCGGGCCGGAGTTTGCGGACAAATGGCCGGTGACGTATCACGGCACGGACAAGGCGCGCCTGCTGGAGAATGATGCCTTCAAGCTGCTGGAAAGGAACCTGGCGAAGATCAAGGGCCGGATGCGTATCCAGGTGGCGTGCGGCACGCAGGATGACGGGCACCTGCCCACGGTGCGCGACTTCCACAACGCGCTGCTCAAGCATGGCGTGGATCACACCTACATCGAGATCGAAGGGCTGGCGCACAACCAGAAGCAGATGATCGACCTCTACAAGCCGGTGTGGTTCGACTACCACGTGGAGTCGTTGCGCCGTGCGGCTTTGGAGGCGGGCAAACAGTGAGGCGCTTTCCCGCTTGGCTTTCGACGGAACTTTCCGATCATGTCACCCATGCCCCGTAGCACTGACAACACTGTTCAACCCTTCTTTCCCATGAACCAGCCCATGCACCGACGTTTCTTCCTTCAGAAAACCCTTGCCGCCGCCGCCGCCGCCGGCGCGACGTGGTTTGATGTGCCGCGCATCCTGGCGGACACCCGCGAGCAGTCGCTCAAGAAATACGGCGGTTTCCCCATGGGCATCCAGAGCTACTCCTTGCGGGCCTTCGGCATCGATGGTCCCGAGGGTGCGCTGGCGAAGATTCAGGAGCTGGAGCTGCATTGGGTGGAGTTTTTCCGCGCCCATTACCCGCCCACGCAGGACAAGGTGAAGATCGAGGAGATGAACGCGAAGCTGAAGAAGCATGACCTGACCATCAGCGCGCATGGCGTGCAGAAATTCACCGCCAACCACGAGGAGAACGAGGCGTTCTTCAAGTTTGCCAAGGCGGCGGGCATCCGGAACATCAGCGCCGATCCCGAGCCGGCGTCCTTCGAAAGCCTCGACAAGCTGGTGGCCCAATACGACATCCGCATCGCCATCCACAACCACGGTCCCGGCGCGCGTTACGACAAGCTGGACCAGTTGCTGGCCGCAGTGAAGGACCATGACCCGCGCATCGGTGCCTGCGCGGACCTCGGGCATTACATCCGTTCCGCCGAAGATCCGGTGGAGGTGATCCACAAGATCGGCAACCGCCTGTTCGGGGTGCATCTCAAGGATTTCGCCGAGCAGAAACAGAAGACGCATGGCGTCATCCTGGGCAAGGGGCACCTCGACGTGGCGGGCGTGTTCAGGGCGCTCAGGAAGGTGAAGTTCCCCGCGGACGGCGCGTTGTCGCTGGAATACGAGGAGAACCCGCAGAATCCGATGGGTGAAATCCGCGAATGCCTGGCGGTGGCCGCCGAGGGCGCGCAGAAGGCGCTCAAGGGTTGAGCGGATGCGGCTAAAAATCGAGCTGGCTGACGGAACGGACGCCGGGAATCCTCTGAAAATGGGCGTCAAAGGTGAGCACCACCGCATCGATGCGCCTGGCGCAGCAGGCAATCACAAGGTCGGTCAGCGGCAGGACCACGCCCTTGCGGTCGAGCTGCCACGCCGCAGCCTCCACATCATCCCACAGACGGTTGTCCGTGGGCACGTTGATCATCACGTCCCACGCCGCCTGAAACTTGTGCAGCCGCTCCAGCGGCCTCACGGCCCGGCCGACTTCGACCCGCACCACACCGCAAACTGCAAGGTCGCGCGTTGCTGACGCCAGTGCCAGCGCACGGAACGGGTCCCGCCCCTCGCGCAGCATGCGGATATAGTAGCTGCTATCGGCGAGAACGGGGCTTGCGGCCATAACGCACGGGGCTTTCTTTCAACCGCATTTCTTCAAGGTCGTAGGCTGGATCAATGGTTTCCTTGAGTTCGGCCGGACTGAGGCCCAACCCCTCCTTGGTGAGGCGGGCCAGTTCCGCACGGCGGTCAATCTCGCGCAGCGCGATGTCCACGGCGTGGGTCTTGTTGGCTGCGCCGGTGGCAGCCATCACCCTTTCGAGCAGCGCATCGTCAATATGCATGGTCATCTTCATACGAACCAAAGTATGGCATTGAAGCCATACAAACAAGGCATTTTATGCTGGCATTGAAATCACACCTTCATCCACGACTTCACCTTGCTGCTGCGCAGGATGGCCTCGCACAGTTTCACCTCGTGATGGCCGTCCTCGGCGGTGGCGAACAGGACGGGCGTTTTCCGTCCGCTGGCAATGTGCTCATACACGGCGCGGTATTGCATCTTGTGGCTGTCTGAAAAGCCCTCGGCATGGCCGCCCGGGTAATCGGTGAAACCCGCCACATCCTCGTTGAAACCGGCGGTGGCGCGCTGGAGCACCTGGTTGGGCTCATCACGCCGGCCCACGTAAATCTCGTTCGGCTGCTGCAGATCCCACCGCACGCTGGCCTTCGTGCCGTAGATGCCGAAACCCAGGCTGCATTTCCATCCGGCGGCGACCTGTGAGATGGAGGCGTTGGCATGCACGCCTTTTGCAAAGCCGTGCTTCGCGCTGCCGAATTTCAGCAACACGCTGCCGAAGTCCTCGGTGTCCACCTTGTAAGGAATCATGGTCTTCGGATCCACCTTGGCGAAGGTCTGCACCTCGCCCTTGGGCCGGAGACGTGTCTTGTGGAACGTCTCGATGTGCGCAAACACGCTCTCGGCCTTCGCCCCGAGGATGAACGACACGGCGTCAATCCAGTGCGTGCCGATGTCGCCCACGGCGCGCAGTTTGCCGCCTTCGCTGGCCAGCACGCGCCAGTTGTAATCGGTCTGCTGCAGCAGCCAGTCCTGAAAGAAATGTCCCTGCACATGGATGATCTCGCCCAGGTCACCGCGTTGCACCATGGCGCGCATCTGGAGCACGGCGGGAAAGAACCGGCACATGTAGTTCACAGCGAACACCGGCGAGGTCTTTCTCTTCACGGCTGCGACCACCTTGGCTGTTTCCGCGGTGGTCATGCCCAGCGGCTTCTCGCAGATGACATGCTTGCCCGCGCGCAGGGCCGCCAGTGACTGCTCGACGTGCGCCTTGTTTGGCGAGGTGATGTGGACGACATCCACATTCGGTGAGCGCATCATGGCCTCGTAGTCGTAGTTGCCATACACCTCCGGGATGCCCCACTTGTTGGCGCAGGCCAGGGCGGATTTCGAGGAGGCGCAGATCGCGGTGACCTGCACGCCGAGACGTTTGAGGGCCTCGATGTGCACGGGCCCGATGAAACCGGTGCCAATCACACCGGCGCGGATCTTATGGAGTGGAGTGCTCATGGGAATTGTTGTTGAGGATGATGGTAGTAACGGACGGCGGAAAGCTCACGAACTTTGCGAAGGAACAGATGTTTTTGCCCGGCGGGATTCCACATCCCTGAAGAAAACCGCCAGCCGTCGGTTCACCATCTCGGCCTGGTCGAAGATCACCCCATGGGCGGCGTCCTGCATGATCTCAAACACCGCGCCCGGGATGGCCCGTGCCAGCTTGCGTCCGTGGCTGACGCGTGCAATGGGATCGATCTTCGCGCTGATCACCAGCGTGGGGATGCGGCCCAGTTCGGAAAGCCTTTCAGAATGATCGTGCCGGGCGACGGCCTGGAGCTGCTTCATCAGGATGGGTGGGGATTCCGCCAGATCGCGGCCCACCAGCGCACACACCTCCGCGGCAAGCTGCGCGGTGTCCATGCCCTTCAATCGGGATCGCGGATACAACATGCCGAGAAAGGCCCTGCGTCGCGCAGCCTTTGTTCCCAAGCGCGTGCGCAAGGTCATCCACAACACCCATGGCGTGAGTCGTGCGGCCTGGCGGCCCTTGGAAAAGGTGCACAACAGACACAGGCTTCGCACGCGCGACGGCACGTTCAGGGCCAGTTGCTGCGCAACGATGCCGCCCATCGAATGGCCCACCACATGGGCGGACTCCCATCCGACCGCATCCATCAAGGCCTCCGCGTCCCGTGCCATTTGATTGATGCTGATGGGTTCGATCCCCAGCGGACTGCGGCCGACGCCGCGATGATCGAACACCAGCATCTGGCATCCGCCGGCCAGCCCCTGCACCTGTTTGTTCCAGCCGCTCCCGGCGGCACCCACGCCCTGGATCATCAGCACCGGCAGGCCATGACCATGCACTTCGTAATGGATGTCGCGGCCGTTGATGGTGCAGATGGGCATGCAATGTATGCTGCGCGGTCAATCCGGCCGGCAGAAGGGGAACAATCGGGCGCGCGCGGCTTCGTCCAGCGGCGCGGCGTATTCGCTGATCTCAAACGCCTCGACCCATCCCACTCCGGCACCGCGCGAAGGGCCGTAGGTTTCAATCAGGCGCTGGCGGAAGCGGTCGGCGTTGGCCTTCAACTTGGCGGAGTAGAAATCCAGCACCCAACGGCGGCGGCCTGGTGCATCCGATGGCACACGATCCTCCACACGCTCGTTGTAGGGCAGCCATTCGAAAAGCTGCGATTCATGGCAGGCCAGCATCGAGAGGATGGTGTCCAGCTTCGCACCGACATCGACCACCACGTCAGGCCGCAGCTCCGTCGGACGGGTGAATTCATCGCCCAGATAACCCACCACGGGATCGCGCCGCAGTGCCGGTGTGTCGGGCACAATCGCGGGAACCGTCACCGTGAAACAGGCGTCGCGGACGACGTGACCGCAGGCGCGATGGTCGGGGTGATAATCATCCGGGCGATGGGTTAGCACCAGGTCCGGCTGGAAGGTGCGGATTTCGCGGATGACCTGGGCCCGAAGTTCAGGCGTGGGCTGGAGCCAGCCGTCCGGATGTTCCCACACATCGTAGGCCACACCGATCACTGCGCCGGCTGCGCGTGCCTCCATGCGACGCCGGTCTGCCAGTTCATTGCCGCGCAGAATGTGATGTCCGGCATCACCATTGGTCATGGAAACGAACTTCACCACATGGCCAAGGTCGCGATACAGCGCCGCAAGTCCGCCTGCCCGGAATTCCGCATCATCCGGATGGGCGCCAAGCACCAGCAAACGCAGGGGAGATTCGTTCATGGTGAAGTGTGTGAATGTTGAAACAGCGCGGTGCGGCTCACTTCAAAAGGCCCTGGGAGCGCATCCATTCCTCGCAACGCGCAGGCCAGGTGGAGACGGGATTCTCCGATGGACGCAGTCCGTAGCCGTGGCCGCCCTTGGTGTAGATGTGCAGTTCGGCGGGCACGTTGTGCTTCTTGAGTTCCACGTAAAGCAGCGCCGCATTCATGCCGCGCAGGGCGTCGTCATGTGTCACTGCGATGAATGTTGGCGGCGTGTCCTTGGTCACCTTGACCAGCGGGCTCAGCGGGCCCGGCTTGCGTTCGTCACCCAGATACGCGGGATAAATGGGTATCAGGAAATCCGGCCGCGCATTCAGCGCATCCGCATCGTCCTGTTTTGAGTAAGTGGACTGCGCGTAGTCCGTGGCCGCCATGACGGCGAGGTTGCCGCCTGCTGAGAAACCAAGAATGCCCACTTTGCCGGGATCAACGCCCCATGCCTTCGCATTCAGGCGCATCAACCGGAGGGCGCGTTGCGCGTCCTGAAGCGGCGCGGCGTGCGGGGTGTCCTTGTCGCGGCGCGGCACGCGATACTTGAGCACGGCCGCTGTGACACCCAGTGAGTTGAACCATTGCGCCACCTCCGTGCCCTCCTTGTCCCAGGCGAGGATGTTGTAGCCACCGCCGGGACAGATGATGACACCCGTGCCATTGGCCTTGTCCGAGGGCGCGCGAAAGAGCGTGACCGTGGGTTCCGTGACCAGCGCGATGCGCGTGGTGCCGTCGTTCTTTTGCGCAGGGAGTTGTGCGGGTGGCTTGAAGGATTCTTCGCCCGGGACCTTGCCCGGCCAGAGTTTCAATTCAGGCAGGTCGGCGGCGGCGAGTTGAAGGGCATGCATCACGATCAATGGCATCAGGCAGCGAAGGCATTCAGGCGGTTTGCGCATGGCGAAAGGCTATGCTGTCACAGGACGCGCATCCAGCCTCTCTTTCGGATTCACAGGGAGAGTCGGCAACACAGCCGGGACGGCTGTGCCACGGCAATTGATGTGCCTTCGAAGACGAGGACGACAACGAGAGCGAGGACGAAGTCAGGACTCGCATAGCTCGTCCCTCCCGAAGTTCAGTCGGCGCTTCTCACTCATACACAAGCTCGACGGTGGCCTGGCAGTCGCGGTCGGCCACGGCACGCACCCAGTAAGCCTGGAAACCTTTTGGAAACGTGTGCTTCACCGTCCTGCCGGCAGGGACCTTGAACTGCTGGTAGGTGCGCCACAAACCGGTGCCGGTCAGGTCCACTTCAATGCGGATGGTGACATCGCCTTTCGCGCCATGCTGGAGGGCCATCTGCTTCTGATCGTAACCGCTCATGAGATACGGGTCCGATGGTTCGCCAGCGCGTGCCGGACTGTTCTTCCATGGACCGCCCATGCCGCGCGCCTTGCCGAGCTGCCAGAGGTCATCGACCACGCCCACCCACAGGGCGGTTTTGCCGTCCGTTGACTTCACAATGTGCGGCGACTTCCCCGGTGCGGCATCGCTGACGCCGCTCATCACCAGCAGGCCGCGATACGAGCAGTAGTCCTTGATGCGGCGGTTGTGCGTGGTGATGGGACGCATCTTCGCAAAGCCACCCGCATTCTCGGCGGGCAGTTCATAGAATGTCCCATGGGCGTTGAAGAGATCACGCTCGGTGCAGACCTCGCGGTCCACGCGTCCATCCCCCAGCACGCCCGGAGCGTCCAGCGCCCCGCTGCCGCGCGGCAACCGCCACCGCCTGCCCTTGTCATCGATCACCAGCACGGAAGCCTCATCCACCTTCAACACCTCACCGGGGATGGCGACCTTTTCTTTCAGCCATGCGTGGGCCTTGGAATCCTCCACAGGCTTGAGTTTCAGGTCCGCCCCCATCTCGTAATAGCCGATGTCCTGCGGCCCGTTGCCTCCTGGCTTCACCGCGGCGTAATGCAGCGTGCGCATGTTCTCACCGCGCACGCGGACGATGCCGCCAGTCACCTGCAATTCCGGCGTGGTGGCCACTCCGTCGAACTTCACATGCGACTCCGTGGAGCGGCGGTCGCGGTTGCTCATGTTGAAGAACACCGTCGCCTTCGGGCAATCGACACTGGCCGTCACGCGCACCCATGCGCCGTATTCCGAAGACTTGAATTCCACATACGTGTAGCCGTTCGCAGGCACGGTCACTTCACGCAATGCACGCCAGCGGCCGTCCCCATGACGGTCCACCTCGAAGCGGAAGGTGACCGGTGTGGAGGCCTCGTGTGTCAGGTGCGCCCCGCGCCGTTCAAAGCCGCTGAAGAGAAATGCGTCCGACGGCTCGCCCGCCTTCACGGGTTCGTCAAACCACACCGCGCCGCGTCCCAGTGCCGGACCGAATTCGTCCAGTTGACCCGGCTCGACGAACCACAGATTGGAATGCGACTGGCCGGGCCCTGCGATGTCGCCCTTGGCCTTGCGTTTGTTGAGGAATTCATTCTTGGCCGTGTCATCGCAGCCGAACACCACCTTGCCCTGCCAGCGTGCGAAGTCGCCGATCACTTTTAAATACGTGGACCGTGGCGCAATGCCTGCGGAGTTCGTGTGGCAGAAGGTCGCGGGAAAGCGCCAGAACATGCCGTGCATGGTCATCAACAGGTCGCCGCCGCCGATCTCCCGGATGCGCGGCCACTCGGTGTTCCATCCGTGCGCGCCGTCATAACAATGGCTCGCCTTGGGCAGCCGCCACGACTGCCAGCGGCCCTTGTCCAGGCACATCAGGATGAGCGAGCGATGATCCCAGCCGATACTCCAGACGGGATCGCGCGAGCCGTAGGGATTGCCCTCGATGCCGCCCGGGCCGGTGACTTCGGTGAACTGGTTCCGGCGGACGACGGTCCACGCATCCGAGCGCCCGTTCCATTCCGCCAGCACGCCGGAAGGGATGGAGGGATCGACCAATGCCTTTGGTCCGTGTTCGCCGTTGTTCGCATACACGATGCGGCCCTGGCCCGAGTAAAGACCCTTGCCGTGGTAACCCGGCAGGTCCGCGTGGCGGCCGTCCTTCTCCTGCTCGTCCGTCCAGAGGCGGTTCACCTCCAGCGAATGCACGTCCACTTCGTAAAGCCCCTCCTCCATGGTGGCGAAGTAAATCTTGTTCGCCGGATCACCGAGATGGCGGGCGTTGCCGGTGAGACGGCCAAACATGCGGCTGTAGGGGATGACACGCACGTTGCGCTCCGCATCGATGACATAGGGCCCGATGAACAACTGCTGCGACTCACGGTGGATCATGCGGTTGGCGGGCGTGCCGCCGATGCTCTCCGGGCGCACTGTGAGGTTCAACGCGCCGTCGATCTGATAAAGCTTGTCCGAGGAACCCTTTGGCATGTGCGGCGCGTAGGTGATGACCCACAGACGGTCCGCCCAGGGAACAACCGCGCCCGTGCCGCATTCACCCTCGTTGTTGAAGAAGGCCAGGTGTGGATACACGCCGGAGACCGACACCGGCGCGGCGGGACACGGCTGGCAGGCCGTCCAGAGCAGGGTAACGGCCGCAGCAGTTTGAAAATATCTGAGTGTCGATGACAGGTGATGCTTCATGAGCTGATGGCCTTGTCCGGAGCGCAATGCGGCTCCGTTGCGAGGCGCGGCCAATCTGCCACAGGAGGCGCTGGCAAGGGAAGAATTCCACGAACGGAGTGCGGACACCCCGGCCACAAGCCTGAGCCTTGGAATGACGCACTCCTCAACCTCAGACAGGCTCTCAACCGGAAACATCACTTCCATAGCCGTTCCGGCTGTGCCATGTGCTCGATGGAGCAGTCGGTGTGAACCAGCTCATTTCCTTCGAGACGGCAACTGAACAATCAGAGCGGACTGACGTCCGCTGCTACGTCCTGTGAGCCCCGTTCATCCTGTCTGAGCTTGGAAGAGGTTCGAGGACGAGGAGGATTGGGCGGAAGTCAGGGCTCGACGGAGCAACGGTGTTAGGGTGCAAGTTGAAAATCGGGGTTTTTGAGCAGGCGGTTCATCAGGAGCACGAGTTTGCGCATGGCCGCCACCAGCGCCACTTTCGGCTTCTTTCCCGCCGACCGCAGCCGTTGGTAAAAGGCTTTGAGGATGGGGTCGTGTTTGACCGCGCTGAGCGTCGCCATGAAGAGCGCGCAACGCACCGCCACGCGCCCGCCGCCGATGTGCCGACTGCCTCGGCCCTGGCCGCTGTCGCGGTTGTAGGGGGCCACGCCCACCAGCGCCGCCGCAGCCCCGTCGCTCAAGCGGCCCAGCTCGGGCAGCTCCGCCAGCACGGTCGCCGCCGTGACCGCCCCCACGCCGGGGATGGCGTCCAGGCGCTGCGCTTTCGCCTGGAGTTGCTCATCGCCCGCGATGAGTTGGCCGATGGCCTGGTCGCACTGGTCGATCTGCTGGTCCAGCCGTTTGAGCAGTCCGCGGGCTTGGCGCACGGTGAGTTTCTCGGTGTAGTGCGCGGCGCGGTTGCTTTCGGCGGTGCGGGTCGCCAGCAGTTGCAGGCGCCGGGTGGACAGTTCGGCCAGGCGCGCCTGGGTGGCGGTGGGGGCGGGCGTGGCGGCGGGCCGCAAGGCGCGTCCGTAGGCGCTCAGGACGGCGGCGTCGAGCGGATCGGTCTTGGCGCGCTGGCCCCGGGCTTTGGCGAAGTGGCGCACGCGGCCCGCCTCGACGACGCTCACCGGCATCCGGGCGGCGTGCAGGGCGCGCAGGGCGGGCTGTTCGTAGCCGCCGGTGGCTTCGCACACGAGGTGGGCGTCGGGGTGGTCCCGAAGCAGTTTGAGCAGGCGGGCATGGCCCTTGGCGTCATTGGCCAAGGCGTGGGACTGGCCGGCCAGATCGAGTTGCAAGGAGGACTTGGCAACGTCCAGGCCGACATACAGGATGGGGGTGTTGTTCTGACTCATACTTGTAGGAATACGAGCCGCGACGGCTGCAGGCCGAAGCGCTCAAGCAACGGTTCGAGTTTGGACCAACCGGCCCCATCTTCCCGTCTGGCTGTCGCCAGACAAGGAAGATGGAAATCACAGATACAAGTCTCGCCCCACCGGGAGAGGTGGAGACAACCTTCAACGTCCAACGCTCAACGTCGAACGTTCAAAGGGGGGCATGCGAGGGCGAGGACAAGATTGGCAGGCAGGTCTCGCTCTTCATTCATAATGATATCGGGCCTGGGCGACGTATAGGACAGCTCCCTCGACCCGATAGACGAGACGATGCTCGTCTGTGATCCTTCGTGACCAGTAGCCGCTCAACGCATGCTTCAACGGTTCGGGCTTGCCGATGCCGTCGTAAGGATGGCGTGAGATGTCCTTGAGCAGTTCATTGATCTTCTTCTGGATCCTTTTGTCGATCTGCTGCCAATACACGTAGTCCTCCCAGGCCTTCGATGAGAACTGGACGTTCATCGGGTGAGTTCCGGGAGCGATCTGGCGACCCCTTCGCCTCTCTTCAACTCGGCGATGGAATCCAGAAGACGCCGTGCATTTGCGGGAGCGCGGAGGAGGTATGCCGTCTCTTGAAGCGACTCGTAGTCCTCAAGTGACATCATGACGACGGCCTGATCCCGGTTCCGTGTAATGATGACAGGATCATGATCGGAACAGACGCTGTCCATCGTGGAGGCAAGGCTTTCTCTGGCGGCGGTATAGGTGATGGCTCTCATATGGACAGTAAAATGTCCATTAGAAGGCGGACGTCAAGCCTCAGGATTCTGCCGGGAAAGCATGGAATGATTGCTGGCAGACCGGGGCTCCAGCCGTCGGAGTAAGGCAAGGTGGCTTTGGTCGCGCTGCGACCAAAGTTGCCTCGCAGCGCGAGGCAACCCACCAACCAATGTTCATGACACGCACTGGCCTGATCCCAGTTCACAGAACGCCACACTCTGCCCGAACAGGAGCTGGTGACCGGGAGCGGAGACCGGAAGCTTTTAAGAAGAAGACATCCACGCCTTGCGCTCGTTGCAGTTGACAACCCTCATAGGCACTGCTGCACCCTATTTGGCGACAACACTCGTGTTCGCAAATCCAACTTCAGAAAATGAGGGCGAACTAATTCAGCGAAGCGTTCACTGGCCGCCTTCGCACGCTCGATATTGTTAGGTGCTGCCGCCCTCATTTAAGCGCGGTGGCTTTGACGGACTGCCCCTTATCAAGGTTAAGCAATCCATCTGGCTGCTTAAGGATTTTCTGGGGTGGCAGCCACAGTATAGTTTTGATTTGGCCGATGCCATCTACCTCGTAGATGGAACCATCGGCAAGTTTGACTAAGGACCCATCACTGCTGACGTCTGTAATAAAAGTCTCGCTCGCTTTTCCTGGCGGCTTGTCGGAAGTAGTTCCTGCAGACGGCTGTGCTTTCATCCCCCTCGCCGACTCAACTAGTGTCTGAGCCAAAGACAAACCCTCAGGATTATCGCCGCGTTCCCTCAATATTAACTCCGCCAGTTTAGCAAGCGTTCGTGGACCAATTCGACCGGCTTCATCAACTTTGTTTTCAGTTTGGAATTTCTTTAACACACGAACTGTGTCCTTCTTGGCTGGGTCGTTCGATTCTGGATCGAAATACTTCAACGTGACTAGAGCCAGAGCAACAGCCTTGATGGTATCGTTTCCGTCAGTCCCGCCCAATGCTGATTCCGCTCGTGCAGGAGCCTTCGCGTCGTCAGATAGTTTTTCCGCATTCCAGATTCTAGCCTCTTGGTTGTGATTCGGCAGAATCAGTTTAGAACCAACCCCGCAAAACAACCCCGGTGAGTGTATCAGCACGCTCTTCCCTTCATAATTCCAGAATGAGAGTGCCCCGACACCCTTTTCGATCAACCACCGTTCTCCGTTTTTGCGCTGGATTATTCCTTTATCATCGTCTTGAAGCACCTTGACCACGGTCACGTATTCGGTAGCTGCAAACGACTCAACACTGTTGCAGTAAAACCCCAAGGCAGCCGCGCAAACAACTGCAGCTGGGCGCTTAAGTATCAGGCATCTGCTCATGGGGGTGGCTAGTTTATTAATTTGACCTCATTAAACTTGTATCCTTGTGTGTCCATCTCTCTCGAAAGAAGTAGGCTGGTAATCGAACCACTGCCGTTGCCTAGCAGCGGCACCGGTCCGGCGGCCAATGCGTGCTCAACTGGTGCCTCAGTGGAGATTTTCATTTTAGGAGCCCCTTACTGATCAGGTAACCACGACCATCTTGGCCAATCTTGTATTCCGATTCTAGGCCAGCCCAATTATGGCTGCCACTGACCCAGGATCGCTCTTCAAACCGCGTTAGAAAAAAATCGACCTTAGCTTTCGTGATTCCCAGATGCTGCGCGATCGCTGACGAAGTAAGCCATCTATCACTCTGCACAAGATGGATCAAAATCCTTCCCTCTTCCTCTGAAACTGCTGAGACGGATACCGGCGGAGGCGTGGATTGCTCAAGCGTTTGAATCCGCTCCCTAGCATCTTTCAGCTCTTCTTTCAACCAAGTGGTTTCTTCGTGGGCCATTGTGAGCCTTTCTTGCAGCGCCGCATACTTGTCTTCGGCTAGCAGCAAGCGCTCACGTAGTATGCTGGCCGAGCCATGCTCGTTGATCAGCTTTTCTAGGTTTGGGAAGAGTGGCATAGCTGGAATTTTTCTCCCAATAGTTATTGGGCCAGACTGGGGTTTGGCATACGCATGAGCCGCTGGCCTTGGGTTTCTCATGTGTGCGTTGTGTGTAAGGGATTTGCGCGGACAAGACAAGATGCGTGTTTGACAGATGCGTGTTTGGCCTACACATGGAGGCTTATTTTGCCGTGGTTCCAATGCACCAGAGGTATTCCTGGCGGGCATCGCCCTTGGTGGCGGCACGGAGGTAGATGCGTTCACCGCAGATGACAGGCGAGGCGTATTGCTCGTCGCCAAGCTGGTTTTGGGCGAGCAGCTTGAACTGCCGGGGCGTGGCTTCAAACACGGAGGTCACCCCGCGGACATTGGTGGCGTAGATGCGGCTGCCCACCATCACCGGCGAGGCAAAGAAATCGCCGCCCAGCCGTTCCTTCCACAGTTCCGCGCCCGAGTCGGCCTTCCAGCACACGGCCAGTCCGGCATCCATCACGGCGTAGAGATGGCCGTCCTTCACCAGCATGGAGGGCACATACACGCGGGCGTTGTTCTGCCATGCAACGGTGCGTGAACCATCCGCCACCACGGCCATGGTGTGGTTCTTGGGATAACCGCCGCCGGCAAAGACGCGTTGTCCGTCGGTCACCACACTGACGACGCATTCCTCGGTGGAACCTTCCATCTCCCAGAGCACCCTGCCGGTCAGGGGATCGAGGCTGGTGATCAGGTTGCAACCGGCCATGACCATCTGGGTGCGGCCCGCGGCCTTCACCACGGCAGGGCTGGTGTAGTTCGGCAGCTTCGGTCGCGGATGGCTCCAGACGATCTTCCCGGTCTGGCTGTTGAGCCCGGCCACCACACCGCCGCCGCGATGATCCGCCGACACCAGCACGAGGGATTCATGCAGCATGGGTGACGAGGCAAAGCCCTGGTGCGTGACGTAGTTGTCCACCTTCGTCTGCCAGAGGATTTTTCCGTTGAGGTTCAATGCGCTGGTGTGGACTGCGCCGCTGTTGAGGAAGTTGATGTAAAGCCGCACGCCGTCGCTGGCCACGGTGGCGGAGGCTGCGGAGGAATTCGCGTGTTTGCCGGGCTCGGCGCCGCTTTCGTGAACGATGGTTTCCCAGACGGGCTTGCCCGTGGCGCGTTCGAAACACAGCACGGACTGCGAGCCTTTGACGGGGTCGGCCGTGGGCAGATAGATGCGATCCGCAACGACCGTGGGCGAGCCGTGGCCGCGTCCGGGCACGGGTGTCTTCCAGAGGACATTTTCGGTGGCGCTCCATGTGACGGGTGGGGATTGAGGCGTGGTGGCCATGCCGTCGCCGGTGGGGCCGCGCCATGCGGGCCAGTCGGTGGATTGAAGGACCGCGGCGCTGGAGCCGAGGGTGGTTGCGAGCAGGCCGATGGTGCAGATGATGGCGATGCGTTGCGGTGCAAAGGCAGAGGAGATCATGGCCGTGGAGAATCCTTCAAACGCCAGTGTCGGGCAAGTCTGGCAGGAGAGTCTGGCAGGAGAGTTCTGGCGAATAGGAGGAGATGGACTCGAGGACGAGGATGAGAGGGAAGGGAGGGGCGCAGTCGCGCCGCCGGGTGATTAACAAGGTCAGGACGGCTGATCCTTGTAGCAGCCGATGTGAATCGGCTCATAACCTTGAAGACGGCTATGGAACAGTCAGAGCGGACTGACGTCCGCTGCTACATCCTGTTCATCGTGTCTGAGGTTGGAGGGGATTCCAGGGCGACGACCACGAGGACCAGGGCGAGGAGGAGGTCAGAGTTCCACGGAGTGTCGCCTCACCGTGGAGGGCGTCGGGTTTAAGCTACGGATGCAACGGCGGTTTCCCTGGCCGGGGCCGGCTTGGGAGCAGTGCCCGCAGTGCCCGGCAACATCACGGTGAAGGTGCTGCCTTTGCCCGGCTCGCTCTCCACGGCGATGGTGCCGCCGTGCCGTTTCACAATCGCCCTGGTGATGGCCAGGCCGAGACCGGTGCGGCCCTGGGCGTTCGAGCGGGCCTTGTCTGCGCGGTAAAATCGGTCGAAGACATGCGGCAGATCACTGGCGGCGATGCCGATGCCCGTATCCGCGACTCTGAGGCGGGCCAGACCACCCTCGTGGCTGAGCGAGATGTTCACCGACCCGCCGGGTTTGTTGTAGTGAATGGCGTTGGAGACGAGGTTGGTGACCACCTGGGCCAGTTGACCGGCGTTGCCATGGCAGCGGACGGCCGCCAGATCGGTCTCAAGGGTCACGTTCTGCTCGGACGCCAGTGAGCGGACCATCTCCACGGCCTCGGCAACCACATGGTTCAGCTCGCACTCGGACTGGTCATGCACTTCATCCTCGGAATCCACGCGGGCCAGTGCGAGCAGGGATTCGATCAACTGGCGCATGCGCAGGGCCGAGCGCTGGCAGCTTTGGATGGTTTCCTTGTATTCCTCGACGGACCGTTCACGGCGCAGGGTGGATTGGGTCTGGGAGAGAATCACGGACACCGGCGTGCGCAGTTCGTGGGAGGCGTCGGCGGTGAACTGCACCTGGCGCGCGAAGGCCGCCTGGAGACGGTCGAAGGTCCTGTTCAACACGCGCGCGAGCTGGCCGAATTCGCTGTCGGTGTCGCGTGTGCTGATGCGTTCGTCCATGTTGCCATCGGCGATCTTCACAGCGGTGGCGCTGATGTCGGAGATGGGCGCGATGGCACGTGTGGCCAGCCACCAGCCTCCGGCGAGGCCCAGCAGCAGCACGCCGCCGCCCGCACCGGCGAGCATCCACGCGAGGCGTTTGAGTTCGACCAGGTCTGGAGTGATGTCGTGGCCGACCACGATCGTGTGGCCGCGCCGTGTGGACTGGATCAATTCACGATGGCCTTCGCGGATGCGTGTGAGCGCATTGGTCAGGGACTGGGTGTTTTCCGGAAGAGGAATGACGGCTGGCGCATTGGTGGAGCGGCGGATTTCCTCGCCTTCGGGATTGAGGACGATGAAGTAATAATGGCCGTCGGCGTTCGGCCCGAACAGTTCCTGAAAATCCGGCGGCCCGGGCGGCACATTGGAGAAGATGAAGCGGAAGCCCTCGGGTCTGCGTCCATCGGGGCGGCGCTCATCGGGACGCGGTTCAGGGCGGGGGCCATCCATGCGCTGACCGGGCTGGTCGCGGTCGTCACCGGGTGGTCGGGGAGAACGTGGTTCCGGCATGGGGCCGTATTGAGGCGGCATACCGCCCTCGTCGCGGCGTTCGCCGTAGCGAGGTTCACCGGGACGGAAACGGCCGGGGCCGCGGTCGCCGGGCTGGGAGAAGCGGTTCAGCACCGCGATGAACGGCAGCGCGCGGCGTTGCAGTTCCTGGTCCACGCGCCGCATGCGGTTGTCGAAGACGAGGTAATACGCGGTGAAACCAAAGGCCATGAGCACGATGAACAGCATCAGTCCGTGCCATGCCTGGAGGCGCCAGCGTATGGATTGGAACACGTTCATCACTCGATGCAGTAGCCGTGGCCGCGCCGGGTCACGATGAAATCCTGCCCCAGTTTCTTGCGGACGTTGGAGACGTGCACATCCAGGAGGTTGGACAGGGAGCTTTCGTTTTCGTCGAACAGGTGTTCGTAAAGCATGGTGCGCGTGACGACTTCGCCAC
>CAYQCZ010000010.1:0-22844 GCA_964415955.1 uncultured Verrucomicrobiota bacterium
CTTTCCTTTTCATCAATGATAACGAGGTGCAAACTCCCCATTTCATCATAAGTTTTTGTGACGGGGTGATTCCCTGTAGCGCCCGCATTTTTAGCAGCTTTTACAGGCGGCTGTTCTTTACATCCGCTCTGAAGCACCAGCAACAACAAGACACAACAAGGAACAGTTTTCAGACTGACTTTGGGATAGCCCATCCTTAATACGGAATTGTTAAGGTCACTGTAGCAGTCCTTCGGGGTGAGTTTGCCCAAGATGCTTGGAATGACCAGTTCATAGCCCACAATTGATCTCCCCAGTCTACGCAAATGAGCTTTAAATAGTAGCTGCGGCTATCGCTTCCATTGAGCCCAATTGGTGCCAGTCCAGGAAAATCGATGAAGAGTCCGGGGCCTGCAGGAAATGCCCCGTCTGGAATGTTAGGCAGCTTGATGTTTTCCCAACGAAAACTCTTACAGCAAGTTTTGCCAGTCTGAGTTGGAACGAAATCAACAATTACACCCGCTCCCAGGTAACCTGGCTTCGGAAGATCCCCAAGTGCTTTACTGCTGATCTTGGACCAGTTTGCAATCTGGTCATATAAATCAGAAAAAGTATCCGCAGTGTTGCCCAGCGGGTCAGTGCTTGATTTCATCGACTGCGTGACAGATGCATCAATAAACGCATATTTGAGTTGAACATCACCCACTTTCTTGCCTCGGCAACAATAGGCATTTCCCTTGCGCGGATAATTAACTGGCAGAACTGGGAAGGATGTTTTTGCCCACAGTTGATCCGTTGCTGAATACGAAGCGAAACCCAAATAATCGATACGGTTCAACCCGTCGTTGCTCAAAAAAGCCCCTATATTTAAGCCTCCACGTTCCGTAATTGGATCCCGACTTGCCCAACGACCGACGGTTGGATCATAGAAAGCGTGCGACTCGCCAACAGTCCATAGCAAAGCCAAGACTGGTAGAATCTTCTGACAGAGGAAATTTCTCATAGGGCTCCTGCGGTTGTTGACTGGATTGAATCACTCCGTTTGCCGTTGTCAATCCATGACATCGTTCTGTCTGAAAGGTGTCATTCTCTCACGGGGTGAACGACTAATGCCCAAGGGCGATTGGCATGAACTGCCCGTTCTAGCAGAAGCTTTTGAGTGTCATTTCCCCGTCGTGGCAGCTTCCAGATAATCGCTCAGGACACGCAGGTTGGCGATGAACACCTGTGTCTCGATGCGGTCGCCCATTTCCAGGCCCTTGGCGGACTTGGTGAACTTGCCACGCGTGATCCAACGGCCCTGGGCATCCAGAGATGCGATGATGTCGCGCACCTTCGGTTCCAGCTCGCGCGCGCGCGCTGCCTGTTTCTCGGTGGATGGCGGCTTGGGATTGCGGCGGGCCAGTGCCTTCTCACGGCCTTCGCTCTGAAGCCGTTCGAAATCCCGGATCACACTGCTGACACCGAACGTGCCTTCCCATCCGTAGCCATTACGACGTTCCTCGCTGATCTGGTCGAGCCGGTAATAAATCTTGCCGTCGCGGTCGCCGTAGATGGGTTTGTTGCTGCCCAGCTCGTAATAGCGTGCCCATCTGCCGGGGGCGATTTCAGAGCGCTTCCACCATGCAATCACCTGGGGGATCGGCTTGAGATAGCGTTGATCGCCCGTTTCAACGAAGAGTTCCATGAGGATGCCGCAGGCCCCGGCGCTTTCCCCGGCGGTGACGGCGGGTGGCTCGAAGGCGCGCGCCCAGGCGGGTTCCATGGCGGCGTTGTATTGCTGGGCCCAGGCCGGCTGTGGCTCGGGCAGTTGCGCAGCCAGCAGAAAGTCTCCTGCACGTCTGGCCGCCGCCAGATACTCCGGTTTGTTGTAGCGATGATACGCATCCAGCATGACGCGGATGGTGTCGCGAAGCGTGTTGTCGTTGAGCGTGTAGAAGTGTTTGTAGTCCGGCTTGGGCCATTCGCGCAGCCATGACTTCGGGATGGATGCCTTCAACACCGGGAAATCCTTCACGGACTTCGGCTGGCCGTCGTAGCGCTGCGGCCATGCGCCATTCGGAAACTGCGCCTCCAGCATTTTCTTCAACGCATAGTCCAGTGATTCGCGTATGGCGGCGTCGCGCGGATCACTGCCGCCTTTCACGGTGTCCACATAGGCCATCAGAAAGGAAACCGCACTTTGCGTGTTGTTGTCGTCGTAGGTGGAGATGTTGAACCGCTTGGCAGCATCGCCTGCGGACAGTTTTCCAACGTCCGTGCGGCGATACACCCTGGCAGCCCTGGCTGGATCGAAGTCGATGGAGTAATCCCATCCGCCGGATTCAAGCTGGCCGACGGCAAGTGAATGGGCCGCACCGCGCGCCGCCTCCAGATAACGCGCATCCTTGGTGGCCTCGTAGGCTCGCAGAAACGCCAGTCCCATGGACGGTGTGCCGGGCGGCTGAATCCAGATCATCGTGTCGGTGGCCTTGCCTTCCCCGGCGCGTTCCTTGAGGTCGAGCGAGTATTTCCAGAGATAACCCCCGTGGGTGGCGATGCCGGTCATGAAACCGGTGGCTTTGTCCGCCGCGGTCTTAGCCTGTTGTGGCAGGCTGGTTTGAGCGTGTGCGTGCTGGAGCAGGGCGGGAAGGAGCAGCAGGGCAAGCCGGGCGAAACGTGTCATGGCACATGTGTATCAGATTCCCGTGCTCATGCAACGACCTGCTGGCTGCGCTGCTTGCCTTGCCCCCCGGCTGCTGTCTAGTCTGCGCGCCGATGCGTCTTTTGGACCGTTACCTGTTGCGAGAACTCCTGATCCCGCTGGCCTACTGCTTCAGCGGGTTCCTGATTTTCTGGGTGGCGTTCGATCTTTCCTCGGAGCTGGACTACTTCCAGTTGCTGAAACTCAGCGCGGGCGACATCGCGGTGTATTACCTGATCCGTCTGCCAGACCTGCTTTACACCGTGCTGCCCATTTCACTGCTGCTGGCGCTGCTTTATTCGCTGGGCAACCACGCGCGTCACAATGAAATCGTCGCCGCTCGTGCCGCAGGTGTCAGTCTGTGGCGGCTGGCCGCGCCCTACCTGGCCGTCGGTGCGCTGTGCAGTGCCGCGCTTTTCGTCATCAACGACGTGTGGCTTTACGACAGCCATCGCCGGGCGGAGACATTGCTCCAGAGCCGTCAACTGGAACTCTCAAACGACCCCGCCAAGGAATGGCGCAGCAACCTCAACTTCGAGAACAAACGCGACAACCGCATCTGGCACATCGGCGGCTATCATCCGCAGGCGGGCGTGATGACGAACATCGATCTGGACTGGACGCTGCCCGGCGGCGCGCGCAAGGACATCCATGCCCAGCGCGGTGTGTGGACCAATGACAACTGGCTTTTTCAGGGTGTTGAACACCGGACATTTCTGGACGCCAGCGATGTGCCGCCCACCTATCGCACGAATGAGATCGTCTTTCCGGACCTGACCGAGACGCCTGTGGATCTGAATGTTCAGATCAAGTTCCAGAGCCTTGACCGCAGGAAGGTGGGCAAGAAGGTCACCCTGTCCCTCCACGAAATCCGGCAGTTCATCGCATTGCACCCGATCCTGACCGGGGACGACCGCGCGATGATCCTCACGCAATGGCACGGTCGCATTGCGCAACCGTGGACATGTTTGGTGGTGGTGCTGATCGCGCTGCCGTTCAGCGCGGTGTCCGGCAGGCGCAATGTGTTCGTGGGCGTGGCCAGCAGCGTGTTCATCTGTTTCACGTTTTTCGTCATATCACAGCTTGCGCTGGCATTGGGCACCAGCGGGCGGTTTCCGCCATGGTTCGCCGCATGGCTTCCGAACCTGACCTTTGGAGCAGCCGGTGTGGCCATGGTGTTCCGCACACGGTGAAGCGCATGAGCGATGAACTTTCAGAGTTGAGGGCGCGATGCCAGCGGTTGGAGCAGCTCCAGCAGGTCGGCAACATCATCCATTCCACGCTTGATCCGCAGGAGGCGCTGGACCTTGTGCTGCGCGAATCCATCCGCCTCACGGGGGCGACCAGCGGTTCCATTGCGCTGGTGAACCCCAACACCGGGTTTCTTGAGATTCTCGCCCAGCAGGGTTTGCCCACCAAGGCTGCCGCGCTGCATTTGCGCGTGGGCGAGGGCATCACGGGATGGGTGGCGCGCACCGGACGGCCGGCCTGCGTGGGTGATGCCCAGAAGGATCCCCGTTACATCGCACTGCGCTCCGATGTGCACTCGGAACTCGCAGTGCCACTGGAGGTGGGCCATGACGTTCGCGGGGTGCTGAATGTGGATTCCCACCGGCGGGATGCTTTTACGGCCGAACATCAGGAGCTTCTGGAGCAGCTTGTCCCGCAGGCCGCGCGGTTGATTCACAACACCTGGCTCTACGAGCAAATCCGGTTGAAGGCCCGGCTGTTCGAATCGCTCACCACGGTCGGTCAGACGGTGAATTCCACCCTTGGCCTCACCGAGGCGCTCACCGCCATCACGCGGGAAGCCTGCCAGCTCATGACGGCGCGCATGGCCTCGTTGCTGCTGCTGGATGATTCGGGTGAATGGCTGGATCTGCGCGCCAGCCATGGCGCCGGACCGGCGTATCTCTCCAAGCCGCGCCTCAACGTGCAGGAAAGCCTGGTGGGCATCGTCGTCCGACGCCGCAAACCGCTTTTCATCCAGAACGTGCAGACCTCGTCCCGCTACCAGAACGTCCAGGTGGCGTGTCAGGAAGGCCTGGTTTCCCTGCTGAGCGTGCCGCTGGTGTTCGCCGGTCAGAGCATCGGCGTGCTCAACATCTACAAGGGCGAAATCTACAGTTTTTCCAACGAGGAGGTCCGCACCCTGACCGCCATGGCGGACTTGAGCGCCATCGCGATTGAAAAGGCCCGGCTCTATGAGCGCATCGTGGATGTCGAGGAACAGTTGCGGCAAAGCGAAAGGCTCTCCGCGCTGGGACTGCTGGCCGCCGAGGTGGCACATGAAATCCGCAACCCGCTCACGGTGATCAAGATGCTGTATCACTCGCTGGATTTGCAGTTTGCCGAGGGCGACCCCCGCAAGCGCGATGTCGAGGTCATGGGGCAGAAAATGGATCATTTGAACCGCATCGTGGAACAAATCCTCGCGTTTGCCCGCAATGCGGAGCCCCGGTTTGAACAGGTGGACGTCAGCCGGATTTTGGAAGATTTGTGCCTGCTCGTGCGGCACAAGCTCGCCTATCAGGGCATTGAACTCGCGCGTGAATTTCAGGAGTCGCTGCCCATGGTGCTCGCGGACGCCAGCCAGTTGGAACAGGCCTTCCTGAACATCATCCTCAATGCGGTCGAAGCCATGCCCCAAGGCGGGCGGTTGACGCTGCGGACACACACCGAAGACGATGCGCCCGGCGCACGTGTCGTGATTGAATTCAAGGACACCGGCCCGGGCATGCCCGAGGCGCAGCGCAAACGCGCCTTCAAATCCCTTCTCAACACCACCAAGTCCAAGGGCACCGGCATCGGGCTGGCCGTGGTGGGAAAGATTGTCGAGGCCCACTGCGGCGAGGTGGGCATCCACGCGCGTCCGGGCAAGGGCACCACGTTGCGCATCACTCTGCCGGTAAATCCGGCCTGATACCAACTACCGGAGAAGTCCGGTAGAACAGGGACTGGCAAAGCGAACCTTCTTCCTTCGCAAAGCGAGGGGAGAAGGTGGCCGCAGGCCGGAAGAGGGGTGCGGCCAATGATGGTTTTTCGGTCAACCCCTCACCCCGGCCCTCTCCCCTTGCTCCGCTAAGGGAGAGGGAGACGGGGCGCGGCGGGCCAGAAATTCTACCGGAAATCAGTGGCAACTGGTATGAGAACTTCGCTGGAAGCGAAGGCGCAGCTTCTCAAGAAATGATTTGGCGGCACCGTTCCAGCGCATAACCTGCACGCAGCCATGTCCTGGAAAGTGCTCATCACCGCAGGTCCCATGAACATCGTCGGTCACGACGCGCTTGCCCTGCTTCGCAATGCAGGCTGCGAGTGTGTGGAACCGCCGCGCATGGGGTTTCTCAATGAAACCGAATTGCTGGCGTCGCTGCCGGGCATCGACGCCACCGTGGCGGGTGTGGACCGTTACAGCGCCGCCGTGCTGGCTTCACCGCAGGCGGCTTCGCTGAAGGTCATTTCGCGCTGGGGAGTGGGTTTCGATTCCATCGACATCCCCGCAGCCACGGAGCGAGGCGTGCTGGTTGCCAACACGCCGGGCTTCCTTGATGAGGCCGTGGCGGATTACGCCTTTGCCCTGCTTTGTTCGCTGGCGCGGCGGTTGCCCGATGGCATCGACATCATGAAGCGCGGCCAGTGGCAGATGGCGTGGGGCTCGGACATTTCCGGAAAAACACTCGGCCTCATCGGCTGCGGACGCATCGGCCAGGCCATGGCGCGACGGGCAACCGGATTCAACCTCAAACTGCTCGGGCATGACATCGCGCCCAACCCCGCCGCCGAGAAGCTTGGCGTCACATTTGTTCCCTTGGATGAACTGCTCGCGCAAAGCGACTTTGTGAGCCTTCATGCCGCGCTCACACCTCAGAACCGTGGGTTGATCGGTGAAGCGCAATTGCGCGCCATGAAGAAGACCGCACTGCTCATCAACACCGCGCGCGGCGCTCTGGTCGATGAAGCCGCGCTGGTGCGGGCATTGCACGAAGGATGGATTGGCGGGGCCGCACTGGACGCCTATGCGGTGGAGCCACTGCCTGCGGACCATCCCCTGCGCTCTGCTCCGAACGCCCTGCTCACGCCGCACCTGGCCTCCTATGGCCGCGAAACCGGCGCCCGCGTCAGCATGGCGGCCGTGCAGGCCATCATTGATTGCATGCAGGGCCGTCGTCCCAAGTTCATCGTGAACCCGCAGGTGCTGGAGGCTGGCACCAACCGCCTGCCCAGACTGAATTGATCCCATCATGAACACTCACACTTCACAGCCACACTCCGGCAGTTCTTTCAACCGCCGCCGTTTCCTCGCCGCAACATCGGCGGCAATGCTGTCAGCCACAGCTTCGGCAGCAACCGCCCGCAAGCCCCGGGTCCTGCTGCGCTCTTCGTGGCAGACGGTGAACATCGGCGACATCGCCCACACGCCCGGTGTGCTGGCGTTGCTGGAGAAGCACCTGCCCGACGCCGAGGTGCGGCTGTGGCCCAGCAAGGTGGACAATGGCGTGGACGCCATGCTGCGCGCGCGGTTTCCGAAAGTGGAGATCGTGCAGGGCGCTGAACGGCTGAAGGCGGCCTTTGCCGAATGTGACTTTCTTCTGCACGGTTCGGGGCCGTCGCTGGTGGCGGAGAGGGATGTCATCCGCTGGAACAAGGAAACCGGCAAACCCTACGGCGTGTTTGGCATCACCCTGCCCATCCAGAATTCCACGGCCACCAAGCCCGCTGCGGACAGTGTGATTGCGAAAACCATCGAGGTGTTGTCCGGCGCGAAGTTTGTCTATTTCAGGGATTCCATTTCACTGGGCGTCGCCAAAGAGCGCGGCTGCACAAGCCCGGTCATGGAGTTCGGCCCGGACGGTGCGTTTGCCACGGACTTGCGGGATGACGCAAAGGCGGGGGCCTTTCTCAAGGCCAACGGTCTTGATGAAGGACAGTTTCTCTGTTGCATCCCGAGACTGCGCTACACGCCCTACTGGACCATTCCCAGCAAGAACGCCACGCTTGATCCTGTGAAGCATGCCCGCAACGAGGCGATGAAGGAGCACGACTGCCGGCCGCTGCGCGACGCGATCACTGCGGTCGTGCGTGAAACGAAATTGAAGGTGCTGCTGTGCCCGGAGGACGAAACCCAGATGACGGTGGGACGCGAGATGCTCCTCGAGAAACTGCCGGCGGATGTGAAGCCGCGCGTCGTCTGGCGCGAACATTACTGGCTGACCGACGAGGCGCTCAGCACCTATCGCCGCGGCGCGGGTTTGTTCGGGCATGAAATGCATTCGCCCATCATGTGCATTGGCAACGGCATTCCCGCCATTGTCTGCCGCTGGGCGGAGCAGACCAGCAAGGGTTTCATGTGGCGCGACATCGGGCTGAACGACTGGCTGTTCGACCTGGACAAGGAAGATGAATTGAAACGCGTGGCGCCCACGGTGCTGGAGATGGCCCGCAATCCCGAGGCGGCCCGGTCAAAGGCCGCGAAGGCCCGTGCGTTTGTGGAGACGCGTCAGCGCGAGATGGTGGCCACGCTCAGGAAACACCTGGGCTGACGGGGTTTCTTGCGGGCAGGATTATTGCTGTAACATTCCCCCATCGGTGGGGCGACACTCTGTGGAGCCCTGATCACCTCGCGTGGGCCGTGAAGGAATCCGCAGGCGGGGAGCTTTCGGGAGGATGATGCGCCCGGTCTATCCGTCCCATTGCACATGCTGGGATACATCGGAAAATTCAGGGCTCGACGGAGTCTCGCCCCACCAAATGCCGGCCTACTCGCCCTTGAGAAACGCCAGCAGATCGGCCAGTTCCTGCTTCGACATGGTTTTCTCCAGTTCATCCGGCATGAGCGAAAGGCTGGTGGCGGCGAAGCGGGAAAGGTTGGAGCGCAGGATGGTTTCTTCAATACCCTGCGCGGCGCGAATGGTGACACTGGTCGGTGTTTCCGATGCGAGGATTCCCGTGATGGAACGTCCATCCCTGGTCTCGGCTTCATACGCGCTGAAGCCGGGATAAATCTCCGCATTGGGCACGATGATGTGCAGCAGGAGCGCTTCGGCAGGCTGATTGCGCACACCCGTCAGGTCCGGCCCCACCTGCGCACCTTCGCCGTTGTAGCGATGGCATGAGGCGCAGGTCTTGGTGAAAATGGCGTGACCGCTGGCAGCCATGCCTTTCGTGGATGCCACCGGTTTCAAGCTCTCATAAACCTTCATGCGATCACCGCCCTGGCTTGCGAACGCCTTCTCGGCGCGGGTGCGAATGCCCTGGTCACGGTTCTTCAGCAACTGGTTCTTCCTGGCGTTTGGAATGGCCCATGCCTGCACGACGCCCTGTTCCAAGGCGTCCAGCAGTGACGGCAGGAAGCGCGTCTGCGACAGCAGCGCGCCCAGCACGGCATCGCGCACTGCCGGCGTGTATTCGCGCCACTTCGTGATGAAGGTTTTGGCGACGGAATCATCCGGCATCTGTGCCAGCGCCCGCACGGCGGCGACCTGCACTTCGTCCGGCGTCTGAAGATTCAACAAGCCCTGCAAGGCCTCGCCGGACTGGGCAAATTCTCCGTGCCCGAGCAGTTCAATGGCAGATACGCGTTCGGCTCCGGACAAGCTGGCATTGACGGCCATCCTGCGGGCTTCTCCGAACAGCTCGCTCAACCGTGCTGCCGCTTGCTTTGCTTCAGGCGAATCGCCGGAAACCAAATTCAGCAGCGCCGATTTGCCGCCTTTGGCCAGACCGCGTGAACGAGCGCCATTGGCAAGGCCTGTGACGAATGCCATCTGCCATGTCCGGTCTTCTGATGTGTCAACGCTGGTGGCCATGGCAAGATATCGGGGGAGTAAGACCGGTTCGATGCCCGTCGCTGCCATCTGGCCCACCTCAAGCATCGCTGGAATCATGTCCTTCGATTTTACCTTTGAAGCATCGACTCCAGTAGCACCGCCAATCACCTTGAGCAGCTTTGAAAACGCGCGGGCCTTCTTTTCCTCGGGGTCTTCGGTCGGCTCACCTTGGATTTTCAAGATCAACTGATGTTTAAGGAATGCCTCAACAAACGATTCAACCTGGGTTCCAACCGCGCTCAGAGTTGCTGCCCGCATCCAGCGATTGGTGCCGTAGGCAATTAAAGTTTCAGGCAGGAAGAACGATTGATGACGGAATTCAGATGGTTGGTAGGCCAGCACCTGCAAGAAACGCAACCGGGGCAGGCGTTCGCCGTTCAACACAAGCAATTCGGGCGATAATGGCAGAACAATCGGCTGGGATGCGCCTGATTGCTGTTCACTCAGTAGAATCGCGTGTTCCCGCACCTCGGGCTGACGATCCTGCCGCGCTGCCATTACCACGTCATTAACGTCTGTTTGCAAAGTCGCGAGCAATCTCAGTGCAGCGACTTTGGATTGAGGTGTTTCCTTTTCTGATTTTGCCAGCCGTTGCAGGGCTGAGAACGATGCCGAATCGTTCCGTTCCAGCAGCAGACGAAACACAGTGTCACGCGTCCAGGCATCGTCAGCCTTGAGCGAATCGATGAGCTTGCGGTTGCTGGCCTTCGCCAAGTTTGGCCTTTGGCCTTTAGTCTTTGTTCCTTTCTCCGCCGTCAGCCGGTAGATGCGCCCCATGCCTTTGCCCGCCTCGTAGTCGAGCGTGTGGCGCATGTATTCGGGCATGTATTGGGGATGATCCAGCACCTTGCGATACATGTCGCAGACGTAGAGCGCGCCGTCCGGACCGTTGGCGGTGAACACGGGACGAAACCACGGGTCGCGCGTCGCAATGCTCTCGCGGCCGGGCGTGGCCAGGCGGGATTTGAAGGTGGGGCCGTCCGGCTCGATGACCTGGCGCTGGACCAGGTTTTGCGCCGGTTCGCAGATGAAGGCGTTGCCATACATCGCCGGCGGAAGCGCGCTGCCGCGGTAGATGCTGATGCCGCACGCGCTGGTGAACGTGCCCGCATGCGGTGTGCTCATGAGCGTGGGATGAAACGCCGCCGTGGTCTGATCCTCGCTGAGCGGCCAGACCTTCGCCTCATCGCCAAACGGCGAGACGTTTTCCACCGTGTCCGAGAAGGCGAGGTGGGGATTTCGCTTCAGATATCGCGGATGGAGGACGACATGCATGAGCGGGTTGCGGTTCGACACGATGAAGCGCCGCCCGAAATCATCGAAGGCGAGCCCGAACTGGCCCTGCCCGGGCTCCGGCTCAATCTCGAACGTGTCGGGGTGAAAGCGCGAATCGCTCTTGGTGAACTTCACCGCGGGCCGCTCCGGATGTTCCGGTGAGGTGACGTTGCCGCCGGTCAATCCCGCCGTGAGATACACCCAGCCATCCAGACCGAGCGTGGGATGGCTCACGCGCAACTGCGTGGTGCTGTTCGTCATGAAGCCGGTGAGGACGACCTTGCGGACGTCGGCCCGGCCGTCGCCATTGGTGTCCTTGAGGTAATAAATGTCCGGCGCATCGGTGACGAAGAAGCCGCCGCGCCAGGGCATGAGGCCATTGGGGTAATTCAATCCGGTGGCGAACTCGGTGCGCTTGTCCATGCGCCCGTCGCGGTCGGCATCCTCCAGCATGGCAATGACGCCGGCGGGCGGCTGGTTCGTGCCGGGGCCGGTGGGATAGCCGCGGTTCTCGGCAACGAACAGGCGTCCGCGTTCATCCCAGGCGACGGCGACCGGATCGGCGGTCAGCGGTTCGGCGGCCACGAGTTCCAGCTTCAATCCGGGCTCGACGACGATCGCGGCGAGGGCCTGTTCAGGGGGCAGCGCCTTGAAGTCGGCACCGGAACAAACCGGTGGCACGATCCAAAGACATGCCACGAAGCTCATCACTTTGGGCGGAACCCGTTGTTGCAGCCGTTGCAGGGCGTTCATGATCATTTGGAGTATGGACATGCAGCGGACAACTGGCAAAGCGTGAATAACGTCCATGGGCCTGAAGAATTAGATTCCGAAGCATCGCGCGATGCACATAATGAGCGGCAAACAAAATCATGAGCGCCGAATCACGCATCCTCGAACTGAAACTCGAACTCCCTCCCGCGCCCAAGCCTGGAGGCGTTTACAAGCCCGTCGTCATCATCGGCAAGACCGTGTATGTGTCCGGACACGGACCGTTGAAACCGGACGGGACATCCATCACCGGCAGGGTGGGTGCCGACCTGACGCTGGAGCAGGGCAAGGCTGCTGCACGGCAGGTTGGACTGGCCATTCTGTCCACATTACGCGCCCAGTTGGGCAGCCTCAACAACGTCAAACGTGTCATCAAGACACTCGGCATGGTCAATGCCACGCCGGACTTCGGCCAGCACCCGCAGGTGATCAACGGTTACAGTGAACTGATGGCCGAGGTGTTTGGTCCTGAGGACGGCGTGGGGGCGCGCAGCGCCGTGGGCATGGGATCACTCCCCGGCAACATCGCCGTGGAGATCGAGGTGATCCTGGAGTTGAAGTAGGAACCGCTCTTCAAAGCCACGGACATGTCGTTGCTCTGGCCTCACATTCAAAACCTCGCGGAGATTCCATCGCCGGCATTGATCGTCTTTACTGACCGCATCCGGGAAAACATCCGCCGGATGATTGCCTGCGTGGGCGACCCGCAGCGCCTGCGGCCCCATGTGAAGACACACAAGATGGCGGAGGTGGTGCGCATGCAGATGGGGGTGGGCATCACGAAGTTCAAGGCCGCCACCATTGCCGAAGCGGAAATGACCGCCGCTGCCGGTGCCGTGGATGTTCTGCTGGCCTATCAGCCCGTTGGGCCGAACATCGCCCGATTACGGCGGCTTGCGCAGAAGTTTCCAGACACACGGTTCTCAGCCGTGGCAGATGATGCTGAAGCCGTCCGCGCCATGTCCAAGGACTGGAGTGCCGCGGGTCAATCCATCGACATTCTGCTGGACGTTGACTGCGGCATGCACCGGACAGGGATCGAGCCCGGACCAAGGGCGGTGGAACTGTATCGACTGATGGCCAGTCTGCCGGGTCTGAAGGCGGGTGGATTGCATGCCTATGATGGGCACAATCGGGCGGTGGATTTTGAGGAGCGCAAAGCCCAGACGGCTGCCTGCATGGAGCCGGTGCGGGCACTGCGACAGACATTGCTGGATCAAGGATTGCCAGTGCCGCGACTGGTCGCCGGAGGATCGCCGACCTTTCCTGTGCATGCGTTGCATGACGACGTGGAGTGCAGCCCGGGCACGATGTTGTTGTGGGATGCGGGTTATGGAAACCGGTTTCCAGACATGGACTACCTGCACGCCGCCGTGGTGTTGACGCGCGTGGTCAGCAAGCCGGGCAGGAACAGGCTTTGTCTGGACCTCGGGCACAAGGCGATTGCCGCCGAGAACCCGCATCCGCGTGTGCAATTGATCGGGCTGGAGGACGCAGTGGCCGTCACCCACAGCGAGGAGCATCTGGTGGTGGAAACATCGAAGGCCGATGCGCATCGCGTGGGAGACTGCGTGTATGGCATTCCAATGCACATCTGTCCGACGGTGGCATTGCACGGGCGGGCCGTGGTGGTGGAGGGCAATCGGGCCGTCGGGCATTGGAAGGTCGTGGCCAGAGAGCGGCAGTTGGGCGTTTGATCGGGCTGCGGATGGTTCGTTGCAGAATTGTCATCCCGTTGTTGCAAGAATTCCAATGGCGGAGATGGGCGGAGGGATTATCTTGTCATCGTTATGCCCGGTGTCGGTGGGGCTGCAGAGCGCAATGTTCGCATGAAACACAGGACCATCTTGGCTGGCAGGGACATAAAGGCCTTTACGTTGATTGAACTGCTGGTGGTGATCGCCATCATCGCAATACTTGCGGCGATGCTCCTGCCCGCGCTGGCCAAGGCGAAACAAAAAGTCCGCACCACGGTATGCCTGAACAACCTCCGCCAGTGGGGCTTCGGACTGACCATGTATGCGGGGGATTCGGCCGGGAAGATGCCACGTGATGGCATGAGCCAGGGCGGCGTGTATCCGGGCAACACCACCACGGATGTGATCCGCGGTCATCGCACGGGTTATCCCACGGACCCGGCGGCGTGGTTCAACACGTTGCCGAACTTCGTGGCCGAGCCGCCTTTGTCCAACTACTGGGTTGATCCGGGCAGCACATCCTTCGCCCAGAACAGCGCCAGCCTGCCGTTCCCCGGAGGTCGCGGAAAGATATGGCACTGCCCTGTGGCGCGCATCGAACTCAACGATGTGCCCTCCAGCAGCGGTCGAAATGGCTTCTTCAGCCTGGTGATGAACATCGACCTCAAGATGAGGACGTCCACCACCCGGATGCCATGGCCGGACATGCCCAGGCTTGACCTGCTCTGGCAGCCATCCGCGACGGTGATGCAGTTTGACGCCTTCTTTGCGCCGAACGAACGCAACCCACGGAACAGTTTCAACTCGGTGAACCCGGCGCAGCGGTGGGTGCAGTTCTCGTCGCGCCACATGGAAGGCGGCAACATCCTGTTCGTGGACGGTCATGCCGAATACTTCAAACGTGAATACGTCACCAACAACAGTTTCAACGGGTCTGTGACCGCAACCAACGAGCCACATCTCAAGGACATCATCTGGAATCCGATCCATCGCGCCACACTGCGCCGCTGAAGATGAACCGACGGCCTCCCATGCCGGGTTTCGTTCGACACTTTTTGCGGATGGACCGTGCATCCGTGCTGTTGCTCCTTGCGGCGGGCATCCTGTTTTGCGGTTGTAAAAGGAACGGTCCGGAGGGTGCGGGGCTTGAAGCGCCCGTGCCTGCGGCATCAGGGCTTCCCGATTTGAGCAGCGCAGGTGCGTCCGCTCATGGACCGGGTGCTTTGAATGGCCTGACAGGTCATGCTGGACGGGTGCTGGACGAAGAAACGCTTGAGCGGCTGCGTTATCTCGTTCACATGGCCCATGAGGAATCGAACCGCTTCCCCGCCGACCTGAGCGAACTGGTGAAGGCAGGGCAGATTGAGTCCATTCCACCCGCCCCGAAGGGCAGGCGGCTGGTTTACAACGCCTCCAACGGCGAATTGAAACTGGTGGATGAACGGTGAGCGCTCACTCGAGCTTCTTCACCACGGCGAGACCCTTGAGGAGATCCAGCGCACGGTTGAGAACGGGATCGCGCACGGTTTTGGCGGCGGGTCTCGGTTCGCTGGCGGGAGTCGTGGCCGGATCGGCATCAGGATTGAGGCCCTCGCGATGTCTGCGGACCAGTTCCGCCTCGTTGACGGTGGATCGTGAGAAGCCGAGCGCATCGGCCAGGCCAAGCTCGGGAACGCTGTTGAGTTGCGCGTAGGGATTTTCGAGGTAGCGCCATTCGCTGGCTTCCGGCACTTCAACCTCAATGTCCGGCTTGAGTCCCCTGGTGGGCAGTTGCATGCCCTCGGCCACGCGGATGTAGCGCGAGGCCATCCGCACGTGCTGGCCGTCGCTCAGGGCCAGGTCGCGATAGATCAGTGCCTGGCCGGCGGTGCGTCCGCCGATGATCAGCGCCGCGTTCTGGTGGCGCAGAACGGCGGCCAGCGCCTCGGCGGCGGCGGCGGTGCGGCGGTTGACAAGCACCACCGCGGGCAGGCTGAGGGAGATCGATTTGGCGGTCGAACTGATGGTGGCCTCCTCGATTTGCAGGAGCGGTGTCTCCTTTTTGACGAACAGGTCGGCAACGGCCATGGCCGCCGGGTAGTTCGTGCCATCGGAGAATCGCAGGTCCATGACCAGACCTTTGATGTCATTGGTGGCACGGAGCGATTGAAGCGCGTTCGAAAAGGTGCCGGCGGTGCCGTCCTCCAGCCGCCCCAGTCGCACGTAGGCGTAGGTGTTGTCGAACACATTCGTGCTGAGGAGGCCTGGCGCATTGGTGGATGGCGCATTGGTGACTGCGGCGAGCAGGGAAACCTTGCCTTCGAGTTCCTTGAGCAGGCCCCGCACGGCGGCCTTCTCCAGTTCCTGCGGCGGCATGCCAACGAGGTTGGACTCAATCAGACTGTAGAGCTCCTTGAAGGAGATGTTGTTGATCGTCTCGATGCCCTGCGCGGGGCAGGGAAGAGACACGAGAAGAGTGGCGGCGAGTGCGCAGGGCAGGCTGAACCGGAATGGCAGTTTCACATCGGACCTTTTTGTTGACGACGCCTGTCAGCGTTCGTGTGCAAGTGCTTTGGCGGCAATATCCCGTCGAAAGTGCGCGTTGTCGAACCTGATCTGCTCGACCGCCTCATAGGCCTTGTCGCGCGCGGACTGAAGGTTGTCCGCCCACGCGGTCACTCCCAGCACCCGTCCGCCGTTGGTCACGACATGGCCACCCCTCAAGGCCGTCCCGGCGTGAAACACCTTCACGTCCGGCAGGCGCGCCACCTCATCGAGGCCTTCGATGACCTTGCCCTTGGGATAGCTGCCGGGATAACCACCGCTGGCCATCACCACGCAGACGCAGGCAGACCGGCTCCAACGCAGGTCAATCTGCCCCAGTGATCCGTCCACGCTGGCCTGGATCAAATCCACCAGATCGTTTTCCAAACGGGGCAGATACACCTGGGTTTCGGGATCGCCGAAGCGCGCATTGAACTCGAGCACCTTTGGACCGTTCCTCGTGAGCATCACACCGGGATAAATGATGCCGCGAAAATCGATGCCCTCCGCCGCGCATCCTGCCAGCCAGGGTTGAAGAACCGCATCCCCCACGCGCTGCAATTCCACGTCGCCCAGAAACGGCGCCGGTGAATACGTCCCCATGCCGCCCGTGTTCAGTCCTTGATCGCCGTCAAGGGCGCGTTTGTGGTCCTGGGACGTGGGGAACAGCTTGGCCACCCTGCCATCGCAGAGCGCGTGCAGTGAAATCTCCATGCCTTCCAGAAGCTCCTGGATGACCACATTGGAACCCGCCTCGCCGAAGGCCTTGTTGACCATGATCTCATCAATGGCCGCATGGGCTTCCGGCACGCTCGAGCACAGCAACACCCCCTTGCCGAGCGCCAGTCCGTCCGCCTTGACGGCGACGCGTCCGTCCAGGTCTTCGGCGAAGCGCCGGGCCGCTGAGGCTTCGTGGAAGGTCCCCGCCCTGGCGGTGGGCACGCCATGTTTCTCCATGAACTGCTGCGAGAACACCTTGCTGGCCTCGAATTGTGCCGCCCGCTTGTTCGGACCCCAGATGCGCAGGCCGGCAGCCTGGAAAAGATCCACGATCCCTGCGCCAAGCGGGTTGTCGGGCCCCACCACGGTCAGGTCGGCCTGATGTGTTCTGGCGAATTCGAGAAGGGCTGGAAGATTCTCGGCGGCGACCGGCACGCATTCCACCTTGCTGCCATTGGCGAGAGTTTCGCCGCTGATGCCGGCGTTGCCCGGGGCGCACCACATCTGCGTGACGCGGGGTGATCGGGCCAGTTTCCAAACGAGGGCGTGTTCACGGCCGCCGGAGCCGATGACGAGCAGTTTCATGGGGGGCGCATTGAAGCAGTCCGGCGCGCGGCGGGGCAAAACTTTTCCTGCGGTTCAGTTCGGAGGGCGCGGGACGGCACCGGTGTCCGCGGGTGTCCATGCCTTTCCGCAAAGCCCGTCGCGAAGCAGATAAAACAGGAACAGAGTGTTGTATTTCAGGTAACGCCCAAGCAGCCGGCGGGGCTCGGAGCACAGGCGGAAAAGCCAGCCCAGACCGAGACGCTGCATCCACATCGGCTGGTCACGCTTGGTGCCCGCATTCACATCAAACGCATAGCCGACGGCGAGGATGACCCCGCGCCGGATGGCCGGTTTGTTACGGTGAATCCATTCCTGCTGTTTCGGCGTTCCCAGCCCCACCCAGAGGAAGTCGGGGGAAAGCCTGTTGATCTCCTCAAGAATCCCCCTTTCGTGTTCGGGCTGGAAGTAACCGTGATGCATGCCCGCAATGGTCAGGCCCGGGTTTGCTGCGGTCATGCGGACGCGAAGCATGGCGAGACATTCCTCGGAGCCGCCAAGAAAGTAATGCTTCACCCCTGGAGGGCTGCTGCCGAGGCAATGGTTCATGAAAGCCGGCCCGTAAACCCGGTCGCGCAGTTTCGCGCCTTGAAGGTTCAGACACCAGACCAGCGGCATGGCATCCGGGACGAAGCAATCCACCGTCTCTGTGATGCGGCGAAACGCCGGCCCGTGCCGTCGCATGGTGACGATCTGCGTGTTTGTGAAATCGACGCTGAGAGTCCCGTCCCGTCCCGCCATCTCCAGGACATGCGCGTTGAAGGCGTCGTAACTGGTGCAACAAAGCGGCGTGCCAAGCACATGTTTGACGGGAAGGTCCTTCATCAGGCGTCCTTGGCGTGCGAAATGGCGTTCATTGGAGCTGCGGGATTCTGGGCAGGAACGCGCAGCGCAAGTCAACCCGTGCTTTGACCGGCGTCCGCATGACGTCGCGCGAATGATTCCACCTTTGCCCAGACTTCATCCCCGGTCACCTGCATGAGGCAGTGAGGACTGTCGAACCGGCACAAGTCGAAACATGGCTTGTGGGGGCAGGGTTTGCCGTCGATGAAATCGGATGCCGGATGCAACGGAAGGAACAGGGCCGGCAGTTGGGGGCCGAAGATGGTGAATGTGGGCACCCCGCAGGCGGCGGCGAGGTGGCCGGGGCCGGAGTCGTTGCCGATGAAACCCAGCGCGCCGTCGGTGAGTTTGAGCAGTTCGGCAACCGATGAAGGCGTGGCGACATGTGCCTCCCCTGCCCGCAACCACCATTCCCGCTGGGACGGATCACAGGCGACGACGACGCGGTGGCCTGACTTCCGCAGCCGGAAGACCAGGCCTTGATAGCGTTCGAGAGGCCATTGACGAACGGCCCGGGCTGCTCCGGTGTGGACCAGCAGGAATTCACCGGGCTGCGAGCGCGTCGGCACACCGGGCTTGTCGGGGAGCTCGATCCCCAGCGCGACGGCGGCCATCTGCCACGCGGCATGGCGGTGTTGATCGCCCGGGGGACGATCCAGACTGTGTGTCAGCAACAGACGGCTTCCGATGCGCGGAAATCCAGTCCGCATCCTCGCGCCTGCCAGCCATTGCAGCATGTGATCCCTTGGATCCCAACGTGCGGACACGCTGGCCTCGAACCTCTGCCGGCGCAGCGTGGTGACGAGTTCCAGAATCTCCCTCCATCGCCACTGCCAGAGGCGGTATTTGCCACGAAAAGCAGTCCAGGGCGCATGAAAGGGAATGATCTGCACATCCGGCCAGAGCCGGGGCTGAAGTTCGGATGCCACCGGTTTGGCAAGCAATGTGACCTGATACTTTTCCGTGGCGGCACGAAGGAGGGGTGTGGCCAGGGCGAGATCGCCCAGTCCCCAGAGTTCCAGCACGAGCAGTCTCGGTTTCACTTTGGCTTTTTGACAAGGAGGCAGGCCGACCAGCCCAGCCAGTGAATGCGCGCGGTGTGCTTCTTGCGGCTGTCCGCCAGAAACATGAACAAGGGATGCGCCATGGCAAACAACCAGTTCCTTGAAATGCCGCAAGCCCCGGCATGCAGCCCGTGCGATGCCGCCAGTCCGGCCAGTTCCTCCGTCGGGATGATCCTGACATGCGTGGGATCATCGAAGAAGTTCAGGGTGAATTGCCCCTTGAGGCTTGGGAGATGGAGCGTCCTGGGATGCGGCGTCTCGAAGTAAACACGTCCTCCAGGCTTCAGCAGCCGTGCGATCTCTTTCATCAAGGGCTTGATGTCGGCGAGGTGCTCAACCAGATGCATGCAGGTGATGGCGTCCATCGATGCGTCCGGCCAGGGCATCGGCTGCTGCTCGAAGTCGATCCGCGCGAACACGGTTCCTTTGGGATAGTTTTCCGGAAGGCCAAACTTGTCCGAGGCGTAAAGCCGAAGGTCCGGGCGCAGTTCATGGATGTGGGTCAACGTCTCGCCATCGGAGGATCCAAGGTCCAGCAAGGTGCCGTTTCCTGGCGTGCCGGAGACAAATCGGGCGCGGGTATCCAGCCAAGGCGCAAGTCGGAGGAGTGCCCAGTTCATGAGTGGTTGAATGGTGCCGGCGTGTTCGGGGCCGCCGCCCGGTGCCTGCGAATGTTCCACCCGCCGGGAAGGATGTCGATGCGTCCTCGATGGGCGAGCTTCTGAAACTGGCGTTTCAGCCTGTAACAAAAGCCCAGGAGAAGACCCTGCACACCGCACGGATTTCCGTATTCCAAACGGAGCCGGTGCAACTCCTCCTGTGTTTGCCCGGATCTGGTGGCCGAGACCTGGCCGGGGTGGATGCGGTAGTTCACCATGAAACGGGGGATGTGGCCGATCCTGCAGCCACGGCGGCCCAGGCGCAGCTTGAATTCATGGTCCGCAATGGTCGGGTAGGCCTCAAACTTGTAGCCGCCAATGCGTTCATACGCTGTTTTCCGGACGAACAACGTGTGGTGGCAGATGTAGTCCAGCGCGTAAAGCAGCACGTTGAAATCATAGCGGGCCTCCACGCGACGCATGATTTCCCCGCCATGCACATCCACAAAAACGAAGTCACCAAAGCAGGCATCCCACTCCGGGTGATCCCTGAAGGCGGCAAGGACCGCCGAACATGCTCCCGGCAGGAAACAATCGTCGGCATTCAGGATGACGATCAAATCACCTCCGGCATGGGCGATCCCCCTGTTCATCGCGTCGTAGAGCCCACTGTCGTTTTCCGAGAAGCATTTCAAATGGGGAAACGCATTCAGAATGGACTGTGTCGAGTCGGTGGAGCCTCCATCCATGACGATGTGTTCGTGCACGGAATCACCCTGGGCCAGCACGCTTTCGATGGTTTCGCGGAGGGTGGCACCGCTGTTGAACGAGGGCGTGATGACCGAGATGCGGAGGTGTGGGCTGCTGGCAGTCATCAGGGGCTTTGCTCCGCCGGCCGGGCCGGCCTTCTCATGTTCATGACGGAGGCGGGATGGTTTCTGTGCAGGTTCATTGCTCGCACGCGCTTGCAGGCAGGGCTGAACCTGCCGCAGGCAAAGTCTGCATGCCAGTCGATTCTCCCCCCGCCCGGACCCGCACTGATGGAAATTCTCTTTTCGCAACGGTTGCCTCACCGCAATCTCGACGGGCTTGGCAACACCGCCCGTGAATCCTTCCTCCGGAGGCAAACGCCCCATGCGCGTGGCGTGGATCTCGGATTTTCCCATTGAATGGCTGGAGGATGCGCCGGAGCGGGTGCGGCAGTTCCCCAGGGGGCATCCCATGACATGGATGCGCGTGTTGCTGCACGCATGGCGCGGACGGGGCGACCTGGAGCTGCACATCATCGTGTTGCGCAAGGGGGCGGACGGCCCGTTTGAATTCAGGGCATCGGGCGCCGTATTTCACGTTGTTCCAACCGTCGGCATGACGCGCGCGCCCTCCTTTTTTTGGACGGACACACTGCAGATTCGGAGGATGCTCAGGCGCATTGCTCCGGACGTGGTTCATGCCTGGGGCACGGAACGTGGGGCGGCGCTGGTGGCCACCCGCCTGCCATGGCCAGGCGTCATCACCATGCAGGGGCTGTTGAACTGGTATGCGTCCGTTGTGCCTCCAACGCCCTATGAACGGCTGGCGGCCTTCATGGAAACCATGGCGTTGAAACGGGCGCGGCTGGTCACCGCTGAATCCAGATTCGCCATGGATCACCTCAGGCAGAAACATCCTCATCTTGATCTGCACCAGGTGGAACACGCGCCGCATCCGTCGTTCCTCGAAACGCCCCGCGCCCCTAAAACGAAGGGTGTGGAGATGCTGTTCATCGGGCACCTGGACTACAGGAAGGGCGGCGATGTGCTGCTGGAGTCACTGAAACTCGTGGGATCGAGGCTTCCTTGGGTGCTGCGGCACGCGGGTTCGTCGGACGCCGGCTTGCAAGCCCGACTGGATGCGCTGGCTGCAGACCGTCGTTATGAGCCTGTGGGAAGTGTTGCGCAACGAGAACTGGTTCAAACCCTGGCTCGCGCCACCATGCTGGTCATGCCCACGCGCGCGGACACGAGCCCGAATGCCGTGAAGGAGGCCGTGGTGGCGGGTGTGCCGGTGCTGGCAACCAAAGTGGGGGGCATTCCGGATTATGTGGTGCACGGCAGCAACGGGTTGCTCATTGACAGGGCAGATCCCCAATTGCTGGCAGACGCACTTCTGGAAGCAGGCAGGCACTCGCTCTTTCGTGCCGGCAATGTGGATGCCGGGACACTCCGGAGCATGAGGGAATACCTCTCCCCAGCACGGATGAGCGAGGGGTTCCTTGCCGTTTACCGGAAGGCATTGAAGGGCACGGGGGTAAGCCGTTGAAGTCAGTTTCCGCTCGGTGATGCGCCTGCCCGGGCCGGTGCGAGGCCCGGATCGTCCAGATCAAGGCGGTAAAGGATCTGGTTGTAATCGTAACGAGGCGTGGGCTCGGGCCTGCTGGCAAATTGCTGGGTGTAGGTGCCCTCGAATATCAGGATGGGGGAACCGGCATCCGTGAATTCCGGGTGGAGGCGTGGATTGTAAAAGGTGTAGTTGTCGTGACTGAGGATCTTCACAGCAGGCCCCCAGGGTCCGAAGGGTGAATCAGCCTCGGCATACCAAAGCTCGCCGAATGCCGATGGTTTTCCAAATGCCTGCATGAACACCGTCACCCAGCGCTTGCGCCAGGAATTCCATGCGATCGAACCACTGTGGGGCTTGACGGGCTCTCCACCGCCGGCATTGGGCAGCAGTTGTTGCGGTTTCAACACCTGCCATTGATTGGTGTCGGACCACGCCTCAAAAGTGGCGGGCACTTGCAGGGCCGGCAGCGGGTTGCCAAACAGCATCCATGAACGGCCATCGGCATCTTTCCAGGCGGATGGATGCCCTTCGGGCATGGGAGGCGGTTTGGGGCTTTTCTCTGATTTTTCCCAGAGGACCAGCAATCGCTCGAAGTTGGATGCCGCATCATTCCACACACAAAGACCGGTCTGATAAGCCTCGAGCGGCGGCTTGATCTTCATGTAGGTGGCAACAAGCCGCTCCTGTCCAGTGTTGTCGGGCAGTGAAATCAATCCGGTCAGCCAGGTGGGGCCGTCGCCGGGCATGCGTGCGATGGCTTTGGGGCGTCCACCGGCCTCCCGGTGATAATCAAGTTCAAGCTTCACCGGCGGCTGGAACGATGTGAGCGGGCGCATGGGTGTGGTGGCGCCCGTGCTGTGGAAGATGCCCAGAGGGTGATGCGCCAGGGTGGTGTCCCCCCACAACCAGAAAAGACGGCCTTGATGAACGGCTGTCTGAAC
>CAYQCZ010000011.1:0-14424 GCA_964415955.1 uncultured Verrucomicrobiota bacterium
TCGTTGTCGAAAATCTTGCTGACGACGCGCTGGCGCTGAACGGGCTGGTGGGTGACGGGGTCTTCCTCGGTGAAGGTGCGCGTCTGGCCGTCGCGGAAGTCGCCGAAGATTTTGGTTAGTTCGCCGATGTGGTCGGGGTCTTTCTCTTTGTCGGAGGGGTCGCCGATGCGGCGGCGTTTGTTGCCGAGGCTTTTCTCCATCTGCACCCAGAACGGGCGGGCATCGATGAGCTGCACCTTGGCCTTGCGGGGCTTTTCCTTCCGGTTGGTGAGCACCCAGAGGTAGGTGGAGATGCCGGTGTTGTAGAAGAGCTGCTCGGGCAGGGCGACGATGGCCTCCAGCCAGTCGTTCTCGATGATCCAGCGGCGGATTTCGCTCTCGCCGCCGCCGGCATCGCCGGTGAAGAGGGGCGAGCCGTTGAAGACGATGGCGAGGCGGCTGCCGCCATCCTGCGGGGCGCGCATCTTGGCCAGCATGTGCTGGAGGAAGAGGAGCGCGCCGTCATTCACGCGGGGCGTGCCCGCGCCGAAGCGTCCGCTGAAGCCGAGGGTGTCGCGCTCGTTCTCGATGTAGCGCTGCTGCTGCTTCCACTCCACGCCGAAGGGCGGATTGGCGAGCATGTAGTCGAAGGTCCATTTCTTGCCGTCTGCGGCGCGGTCGAAGCCGTCCTTGGTGAAGGTGTCGCCGAGGATGACGGCGTCGGCGTCCTCGCCCTTGATGAGCATGTCGGACTTGCAGACGGCCCAGGCTTCGTCGTTCCAGTCCTGGCCGAAGAGCTTGGGCTGGGCGTCGGCGTTGAGGTCGCGGATGTAGTTCTCGGCGACGGACAACATGCCGCCCGTGCCGCAGGCGGGGTCGTAGATGGTTTTGACGACGTGGCTGCGGGCGAGGTCTTTTTCTGGCGAGAGGAGGAGATTGACCATGAGCTTGATCACCTCGCGCGGAGTGAAGTGTTCCCCGGCCTCCTCGTTGGATTGTTCCGCGCCGATTCTGATCAGTTCTTCGAAGACGTAGCCCATCTGGACGTTGTCCACGCGCTCAGGCGAGAGATCGATGGCGGCGAACTGCTTGATGACGAGATAGAGCAGGTCTTTCTCGGCCATGTAGGCGATCTGCTCGGGAAATTTGAAGCGCTCGATGATGGCGCGGACGTTGGGCGAGAAGCCGTTGATGTAGCTGTTGAGATTCGGCGCGAGCTGGTTGGGGTCGTCGAGCAGGCCGTTGAGGCCGCTCTTCTCGGCGGGCTTGGCGATGGTGAACTTGGAGAGATTGTAGAACGGAACTTTGGTAATTTGGGACAGGCGATGCCGGATGATGTTCTCGCCCTTGACCTTGATCGCGGCGTGTTCCTTCAGCACCGCGGCCTTCGTCGGTGCGAGGATGCAGTCGAACCGGCGCAGGACCGTCAGCGGCAGGATGACCTTGCGATACTCGTTCCGCTTGTAGGGGCCGCGGAGCAGATTGCAGATGCTCCAGATGAATGTGGCGAGTTGGGAATGATTCTCGGTTAGCATGATTTGCTCGCAAGTCGAGGGTCGCGGAGGGCAATGCCGGCGTGCTCGAAGCCGCGGTCGGCAGCAGAGTCTTTCAAACTGTTATCTGTGTTCGATTTCATCATGTGTTTCCCCGAGTCTCCGTTCAGATGATGGCAACGATGCTGTCCAAAATGGTGGCCTATGACAAGTGGGGAAGATGATAGCCGGAGGCCCATCGACTGCCCATGCCGCGATCCTCAAGCGGCGAGGAATGAGGTGGAGGTTTTCGCGCTGGTCAGGCAGAGTCGGGACATGAACCGCCGTTCCTTCCTCCAATCCAGCGGACTCGCTCTGGGTGCGGTCGCACTGACCAATTCCGCAATGCCCGCCCGCGCCGGACAGTTCACCGGCAAGATTCGCAAATCGCTCAAGTGGAGCATGGCGCAAAATGCGAAGGGCATGCCGCTCGTGGAGGCGTTCCGCAAACTGCGCGAATGCGGTTACGACGGCGTGGAGCCGCGTCTCGGCGAGGTAAAGGACGCCGCGGAGTGGGTCGCCGCCAGCAAGGCCAGCGGGCTGATCATTGACGGCACCGTGGGCGCGAGCGCCGAAGTGCTGGAGGATGGCGTTGACCTGACCAGACAACTCGGCGGCGACTCGATGCTCGTGGTCGCGCGTTACGATCAGAAGCAGTCACTCACGAAGAACTGGAACCACTGGCGCGACTTGTTGAAGTCCACCGCGCCGCACGCGCAGAAGCAGCGCATCAAGCTTCTGGTCGAAAACGTGTGGGCCACGTTTCTCATCAGCCCCTTCGACATGGCGCGGTTCATCGACGAGATCGGCAGTCCGTGGGTGCAGGTGCATTTCGACATTGGGAACATGATGCGCTGGGGCGTCGCCGAACATTGGGCGGAGGTGCTGGGGAAGCGGTCCCAGAAGCTCGATGTGAAGGAATACGATCTCAAGAAGGCCATGAGCGAGGGTATGTCGAAGGGTTTCGACGTGCCGCTGGGCGAAGGCAGCATCAACTGGCCCGCCGTCCGCGCGGAACTTGCGAAGATCAACTTCACCGGCTGGGCCGCCGCCGAGGTGAAAGGCGGCGACTGGACCTACCTCGCCGACGTCGCCAGGCGCATGGACCGTGTGCTCGACCTCTGATCTTTTCCCATGAAACTCAACCCACTCGCCTCCGCGCTATTCCTGGGGCTGCTCTTCATCAGCCCGCAACCCGCAGCCACGGCAGCCACCAAGCCCAACATCCTGTTCGTCCTCTTTGACGACATGGGCTGGGCGCAGCCGCAGTGCTACGATCCGAAGTCCGCGTTGCGCACGCCCAACCTCGACCGCCTCGCGCGTCGGGGAATGCGTTTCACCGACGCGCATTCCGCCTCGGGCGTCTGCACGCCGACGCGTTACGGCGTGCTCACGGGACGTTATCCGTGGCGCATCGGACAGTTCGGCGTGCTGACGACCTTCTCGCCGCCAATCATTCCCGAGTCGCGCCTGACGGTCGCCTCAATGCTCAAGCAGCAGGGCTACACCACGGCCTGCATCGGCAAGTGGCATCTGGGCATGAACTGGGTGGACGGCAAGCCGGGCACCGAGAAGGAGGTGCCCATCGGCGCGCGCATGACGGGCGGACCGAATGCGATTGGGTTCGATTACTTCTACGGCTTCACCCACGCGCGCAACATCGGCACCATCATCGAGCAGGACCGCGTGGCAAAGCACGTCGCCGCCGTGGACAACCAGCCGCACATGATCGCAAAGGCCGTCCAGTGGATCGAGCAGCGCAAGCCGGGCGAGCCGTTCTTCCTCTATTTCCCCATGTGCCCGCCGCACGAACCGATCGATCCCGCGCCGGAGTTCATCGGCAAGAGTGGCGCAACGGACGTGGTGAAGAAGCATCCGAAATACGGCGACTGGGTGTATCAAGGCGACCACATGCTCGGGCAACTGCTCGATGCGCTGGAGCGAAAAGGCCTCGCCGGCAACACACTCGTCATCGCGACTTCGGACAACGGTGCCGAGGGCCGCGCCTACGCGCCGTTGCGCGATTCGAAGCGCAGCATTTACGAGGGCGGCCATCGTGTCCCGTTCGTCGTGCGCTGGCCCGGCCAGGTGAAGCCCGGCAGCGTCAATGACTCGCCCATCTGCCTGAATGATTTCATGGCCACCGCCGCTGAGATCACGGGCGCGAAGATTCCGTCGGATGCCGCGGAGGACAGTTTCAGCATTCTTCCCTTGCTGCAGGGCAGGACTGTCGCTCCACGCGACGGCACCGTTCATCAATCCGCCTCGGGCGACCTCGCGTTGCGTCAGGGTGATTGGAAACTCATCTTCCACAAGGATGGCCGACGCGAGCTGTTCAGCATCGCCTCCGACATCAGCGAGACCAGCGACCAGTTCGCTGCGCAGCCCGAGATTGCCGCGTCGCTCGCGAAGGTCATGGAGCGGTTCATCGCCCAAGGCCGCAGCACGACCGGCGCACCACAGCAGAACACCACTGAAATCAAACTTCCCGCACCCGGAAAGTCCGACGCGAAGCCCGCCAAGAAGAAGAAAATGAACCAGGAATGAATGCCCGTGTCTTCCTCCTGAGCCTGCTGACCTCGGTCACGGTCGCCTTCGCCGCCGAGCGACCGCGCCTCGCGGTGCTCACGGACATCGGCGGTGATCCGGACGACCAGCAATCGCTCATCCGCTTGATGGTTTACGCCAACGAATTTGAGATTGAGGCGCTCGTTGCCAGCGCCTCCGGCACGCGCGGTGAACTGAAGGAGTTTGTCACCCGGCCCGACCTGATCCGGGAGATCATCCAGGCCTACAGCAAGGTTCGCCCCAACCTGGTGCGTCATGCCACCGGCTGGCCCACGGCTGATCAACTGCTGGCCGTCGTGAAGACCGGCAACCGCTTCCGCGAACGGGCGCACATTGGCGATGGCCACGACACGGAAGGCTCGCGCTTTCTCATCGAGCGCATTGACGCGGGCACGGCAGAGCGGCCGTTGAACATCTCCATCTGGGGTGGCCAGACGGATTTCGCGCAGGCGCTCTGGCGCGTGAAGCACGACCGTGGCGCGAAGGGGCTCGCGGAGTTCGTCCGCAAGTTTCGCGTGTATGACATCAACGATCAGGACGGTATCGCCGACTGGATGCGGGCCGAGTTCCCCGGGATGTTCTACATTCTTGCCCATGCCCCCAAGGGCCGCGACAAGCGCGAGGGCACCTATCGCGGGATGTATCTCACCGGCGACGAATCCCTCACCAGCCGCGAATGGATCGAGCGAAACGTCCGCAGCACCGGGCCGCTGGGTGCTCTTTATCCCACCAAGACCTGGACCGCGCCGAACAAGCACGCGTGCGTGAAGGAAGGCGACACGCCCTCGTGGTTCTTCTTTCTGCCGCTGGGTGGAAATGATCCGGGCGATCCTTCCAAGCCTGGCTGGGGCGGACAATTCCAGCGCGAAGAGGATGGCTGGTGGCGCGACCTGCCGTCGATGGAAGGTTTCGACCCGCGCACAACCGTCAGCAAGTGGCGCCCGGATTTCCAGACGGACTTCGCCAGGCGAATGAACTGGTGCAAACCGTAAATCTCATGAATCGATTCAAAGCCTTCCTGCTCGCCCTCGCCCTGAGCACTGCCGCTCTGCCCGCTGCGGATCTCCTGCTGGTTGCGAACGGCAACGCCCTGCCCATCATTCTCCCCAAGGACGCCCCGCCACGCCTGCGCGAGGCGGCAACGATTCTGGCGGATTACCTCTTCAAGATCGGCGGGACGAAGCCGGCCATCCTCGATGGTGAACCAAGCCCCCTGCCCGCTCACGCCATTTGGGTTGGCAACCAGCCAGCACTCAAGAAGCTGTTTCCGAAGACGGATTTCGATTTCAAGCACCCGGAGGAAATCCTGATCGCCGCCAACGACAATCATCTCGTGATTGCCGGGCGCGATCGCTGGGATCCGCAGCACATGACCGTGAAGAAACGGCTCTCCATCGCCACGGGCGTGCAACAGGAATACGGGACGGCCAACGCGGTTTACACCTTCCTGCAAGAGCAACTCGGCGTGCGTTGGTTGTGGCCGGGCGAGGACGACGTGGTGAAGCAAAGCCGCATCGCGATCGCCCCGATGGAACACCGTTACCATCCACAAATCCGCGCCCGTGCGGGAATGTTCACCAAGCTTTCGCTCGGCGACAACAAGGAGGGTCCGGATGAGTTGTGGGCGAGGTTTCAACGGGTGCAACTCGACTCCATGGAGATGAGCGGAGGGCACGGTTTCGGCGAATGGTGGGGCAAGTATGGCAAGATGCATCCGGAATACTTCGCCGCCGCGCCGGACGGCAGCCGCAAACCCATCGCGTCGAATCCGCGCAACACCAAGCTCTGTCCCTCAAATCCCGAGGTCTGGCGCGTCTGGTTGAGCGAGGTGGAGGAAAGTCTCCGCGAGAATCCGATGCAGCGAATTTTCAACGTGTCCCCAAACGATGGCTACACTTCGGGCCACTGCGTGTGCCCCAACTGCCTCGCGTGGGATCATCCCGCCGGAGAGAAGGTCACCTGGACGTTTGGCGGCGGCGTAAAATACGAGGGCGTCTCGCAGACCGATCGTGACGTGCGTTTCGCCAACACGCTCGCACGCCTCTTGAAGCAGCGTTATCCCGACCGCGAACTATACGTGCTGCTCAACGCCTACGGTCTCGCCCGCAATCCACCCATCGGCATCACACCGGACGACAACGTCATCATTTCCAGCGTGGCAAACTTTCACATGCGCTCACCCGAAGCACGGAAACTTCCGATGGAGCAGCACGCCGGATGGGCCACCACGGCGAAGCATCTCATGTGGCGACCGAACCTTGGCAGTCAGGCCGGATTGAGCTGGGGCATGCCCGATGTGGCGATGAACCAGACAGGCGAGGATTTCCGCTTCGTCGCGGACAAGCATTGCCTCGGGCTGTTCTTCGATTTGTTCTGGTTCCACTGGGCCACGCAAGGACCTCACTACTACACGTTGGCGCACCTCGCCTGGAATCCACGAGCCGATGTCGCTGCTCTCATGGACGATTATTATCAACGCGGATTTGGTCCGGCTGCTGGCGATGTCAAAGCTTACTGGCAGCTGCTGGAGCGCACGCGCATGGAGTTTGTTGCCGAGGAACCCAGCCGTCAGCGTGCCTACGAACTTCCCAAGAAATACACGCCGGCACTTCTGGCCAAAGCTCAATCTCATCTCGATGCGGCCGCGAAGAAGCTCGCAGGAGCAGATGAAAAATATCGCCGCCGGCTGCACTTCATCCAATGCGGGCTCGACTACACGAAACTCGTCGTGGACACCCGCGCCTGGATGCAAAAGTTCGAGGCAAGCCAAGGCAAGGATCCCGAATCCAAGGCCAGGGTGCTCGCGAATTGGAAACGCGTGGATCAAATGAAAAAGGAGTTTCCCGAGTTCGCCATCAACTGGCAGGCGGTGTTTCGCGAGCCCACGCCGGGCAGCGATGCCAAGCGGGTCATGGGCCTCCACCCGGACGCGCCGCTCAGCGGACGAACCTTGCGCGAGTTGCTGAAGCCGGGACTGGAATGAGTCCGATACAATGAATGGATCGATGACGATCGACTTCCGGAAATCGGAGCCAGCCCGTCCCGACTTCTGCACCATCGCCAACTCTCGTCGGTGCACGTGGTGATGCCGCGCGAACAAACAATGAAATCTGTTTCCTCATATCAGCAAGGCCCCTTGTGCTGCTTCTTCTTTGGATTTCTCGTGAACATTTGTTTCCCATCAGCATCAGCTCTGGCAGATGCAGCAGTGGCACTCCAGACGAATGTGATTACCGCGCGCGGCCCGGTGTGGAAACGGCACACGATCGACAACACCTCGCACGGTGCGGATGGCGTGAAACTGGGCGACCTCAACGGCGATGGTTTGCCGGACATCGTCACCGGCTGGGAGGAAGGCGGCGTGGTGCGCGTGTATCTCCATCCCGGCACGGCAAAGGCCCGCGAACCCTGGCCCGCCGTCACGGTGGGAAAGGTGAACAATGTCGAGGAGGCGATCTTCGCCGATCTGGATGGCGATGGACGGCTGGAGGTCATCAGCGGCACGGAAGGCAGGACGCGAACTGTATATTGGCACCGGTTCTCGGGCGGACGTGCCGACCTCCTCGATCCGTCCCGCTGGAGCACCCAGGCCTTTCCCGTCGTCGCCGGCGCGCAACTGTGGATGCAGGCGCTGGCGCTCGATCTTGACGGGCAGCACGGACTCGACCTGCTGCTCGGCGCGAAAGCAAACGGCGCGACCATCGGATGGCTGCAATCACCTGTAACACCCGATGATCTGGCTGCGTGGACGTTTCACAAACTGCGCGACGCCGGCTGGATCATGTCGCTCCTGCCCCACGACATGGATGGGGACGGCGATGTGGATGTGGTGTTCACCGACCGCAAAGGCCGGCGCACGGGCGCCTTCTGGCTCGAAAATCCCGGCGCGACCGCCACCCGCACCAAAGCCCCTTGGAGGGAGCACGCCATCGGTGCATTGGCACGTGAGACCATGTTTTCTGATGTTGGCGATGTGAACGGGGACGGGATGGCAGACATCGCCGTGGCAGTGAAACCGGCGGACATCGTGCTGTGCCTGCGCCGGGCCGACGGCGGCTGGAGCGAGCATGTGCTTCCGCTGGTGCGCGACACCATCGGCGACGCCAAGGCGGTCAAGATTGCGGATGTCAACGGCGATGGTCTGGCCGACCTGCTGTTCACCTGCGAGAATGCCAATGGTCCGCGCGAAGGCATCGTGTGGTTGGAGCAGCAACGCCACGGTCCGTGGCTGCAACGTTCGCTCGGCGGACCGGAAGGCGTGAAGTTTGACCTCATGCAGGTTCTGGACCTGGATGGCGACGGCGACCTCGACGTCATCACCTGCGAGGAGCGGGACAACCTCGGAGTCGTCTGGTATGAAAACCCGCTGACCTCACCCAAATGATTCCAGTGCGTCACAGGCGCGTTCATGACTTGCCGGCATGTCCTGCACTGCATCGAGTTCGTTGGAAATGAATTGTCAGTGCAATCATGGCTCCGGCACCATGCGGCCACTGTCATGACCGGCCCTGTGTCAAAACTGCTTGCCCCGGCAGCCGCCCGCGGAGGCTGGCTTGAGATGTTGTCGTGATGTCTCGCATGGGTCCCAATCAACGCATGGCCTCCGTGGCACTTGGCGTCCTGGCGCTGGACCAGGCCACCAAGCTGGCCGTGCTCCGGTTTCTCGGGTTTGCCGAGGAACGCGTCATTGTGGACGGTTTTTTCAAGTTCGTTCACTGGGGCAACACCGGCGCGGCGTGGAGCATGTTTCACGGGAACAACGAGCTGCTGGCCATAATTTCGCTGGTGGCGTTTGCCGCACTGGTCCTGTTCCGGCATCACTTCGAGGCGCACCGTCCTGCCGGGCAGATCGCACTCGGGCTTCTGTTTGGAGGCATTGTCGGCAATGTGGTGGACCGGCTGGTGCACAAGCATGTGATCGATTTTCTCTACTTCTATGTCCGCAAACGTGGCGGTGGCGATGCAGGTTTTCCCGCCTTCAACGTGGCGGACAGCGCCATCTGCGTGGCGGTGGGCATCCTGTTTTACCTTTCCTGGGCCAGGGATGATCAGCGTGAGGCAACAACCGCCAGCCCGGCATCTCCCGAACGTCCTCCAACCACGGAATGACAGCGGCCTCCCCTGTTTTCCTTGCCGGGCCCACGGCGTCCGGCAAATCCGCCGTGGCACTCGCCCTGGCTGAACGGCTCGGCGGGGAAATCATCTCGGTCGATTCCATGCAGGTGTATCGCGGGCTGGACATCGGCACGGCCAAGCCGGATGCCCCAGACCGGCGTCGCGTGCGGCATCATCTGATCGATGTGGCGGATCTCCATGAACCCTTTGACGCGGCGCAATTCGTGGCACTGGCCGCTCAGGCGGTGGATGACATCCGTCAGCGGGGAAAGGTGCCGGTGTTCTGCGGCGGAACCGGGCTTTATTTCAAGGCGTATCTGCACGGGCTGGGCGAGGCGCCGCCTGGCGATCCCAAACTGCGCGCTGAATTGGAGGCCAGACCTTTGGACAACCTGCTGCGTGAACTGGAAACACTTGATCCGGCAAGCTTTGCCCGCATTGACCGGCAGAATCCACGGCGTGTTGTGCGTGCCCTGGAGATCATCCGCCTCACCGGGCGCGCCCTGGACACTGTCAGGGCGGACTGGCGTTCGCAGTCCAAGGAGAAGGTGTTCGTCCTCAGGCGCGATCAGGGCGATCTCACACAGCGAATCCATCAGCGGGTCGATGCGATGTTTGCAGCGGGGTTGATTGAGGAGACCAGGCGGCTGTTGCAGCAGGGGCTGGCGGCCAACGCCACGGCCATGCAGGCCATCGGTTACCGCCAGGTCGTGGCGCATTTGAAGGGTGAGCTGCCGTTGGAAGAAACCATCGAACTGGTGAAACGCCGGACGCGCCAGTTTGCCCGCCGGCAGATGACGTGGTTCCGCCATCAACTGCCCTGTGAGTGGATGGACCTGGCCTCGGAAGCCAGGGCGGATGAAATCGCCGCCAGGCTGGCTGCACTGCTGGAGGCGCCGAAGGACGGGACGAAATCCGCTTCCCGGCATGAAACCGGCTGCTAATCTCGCAGCCGATTTGTTGTGAGAGCACTTGTTGAAAAAGCCGATCACAAGGCCGAGCGGGTTTACCTGATCGGCGTTGAATTGAAGTCACGCCCCGCGTGGGAGAGCTCGGATTCGCTGGAGGAGCTGGCACAGCTTGCGACCACGGCGGGAGCGGATGTGGTCGGCACGGCCACGCAGAAGCTGGATGCACTGGTGGCGGCGACGTTCATTGGCGGCGGCAAGGCGGAGGATCTGGCGCGCGTGTGCAAAACCCAGAAGGTGGACACGGTCATTTTTGACGATGAACTCTCCGGCGCCCAGAGCCGCAATCTTGAGAAAATCTTCAAGTGCAAGGTGCTGGACCGCACCACGCTGATCCTCGACATCTTCGCCCATCGGGCCCGCACCCGCGAGGGCAAGCTGCAGGTGGAACTGGCGCAGCTCCAGCATCTGCTGCCGCGATTGACGAAGTTCTGGACGCACCTGTCACGGCAACGTGGTGGTCTCGGAGCCATTGGCGGCGAGGGCGAATCTCAGCTCGAAGCCGACCGTCGCAAACTTCAGGAGCGCATCGACAAGATCAAGCGGGAGCTGGAGGTCGTGGAACGCCAGCGTGACACCCAGCGCCAGGGCCGCATGCGCAATCAATGGCCGCTGGCATCCATCGTGGGCTACACGAACGCGGGCAAGTCCACGTTGTTCAACGCCCTGACCGGCGCGGGTGTGCTCCAGGAGGACAAGCTGTTTGCGACGCTTGACCCCACCACGCGGCGGTTGAGACTGCCCACCAACCAGAATGTGTTGATCAGTGACACGGTGGGGTTCATCCACAAGCTGCCGCACCAGCTGGTCGAGGCCTTCAAGGCCACGCTCGAAGAGGTCATACACGCGGACCTGCTCCTGCATGTGGTGGACCTCAGCCATCCGCAGGCGGAACAGCACATCGCGACGGTCAACCAGGTGCTGGAGGAGATCGGTGCCGGCGGCAAATCCACGCTGATGGTGTTCAACAAGATCGACCGCCTTGTCAGCGGTGAGACCATGGAGCAGTTTCTGAACGCCCATGAACATGCGGTGGCGGTTTCGGCGCGGAACCGGCTGGGTTTCGAGCCGCTGCTCGCCGCCGTGGGCAGCCTGATGCGCCCTGTGCGGCAGTTTGTCGAACTGGCCGTGCCGCACGGGGCGTCGCAGGTGATCGCCCGCCTGCACGAACTGGGCGAAGTGGTGGAGCGTGACTACGACGGACCGCAGGTGCGTCTCAAGGCGCGCATCCCGCCGTATGTGCGCGCGGAGTTTGAGCGGTTTGTCGTGGGCGAAGTGAACGGAAGCTGAACAACTGAAAGGGGGACATCATGAAGGAGGATGCGGGAGTCACGGGCCTGCGGATCAAGGACATGCCGGACAGCGAGAAACCGCGCGAACGACTGCTGGCCGGGGGCGCGGATGCGCTGAGCCCGGCGGAACTGATCGCCATCATCCTGCGCACGGGCATGAAAGGCCGGTCGGCGCTCGACATCGGCAAGGCGCTCCATGCGCGGTTCGAATCCCTGGACCGGCTGTCGCGTGCCTCCATCGATGAACTGTGCCAGGTGAAGGGGATCGGACGTGACAAGGCGGTGGGGCTGGCGGCGGCGTTTGGCCTGGCCCGCAAGATGGCCGGAGAGATCGTGAAGGAGGCGCCGCTGGTGGACACGCCGGAGCGCGTGGCGGACTTGCTGCGCGAGGACAACCGCCAGCACGAGGTTGAGCGGTTCCAGTTGCTGCTGCTCAACACACGGCGGCGGCTCATCCGCATCGAGCAGTTGTCTCAGGGCACGATGGACACGATTCTTGTCCGTCCCGCCGAGGTTTTCAGGGCGGCCATCATGGCCAACGCCGCCTCGGTGGTGCTGGTGCACAACCATCCCAGCGGCGATCCCTCCCCCAGCGAGGCGGACATCAAGATCACGCGCGACCTCATCCGTGGCGGCCAGCTTCTCAAGATCGAGGTCGTGGACCACGTCATCCTCGGCAGAAGAACCGACCAGCGGCCCAGGGATTTCGCGTCGCTCAGGGAACTGGGCTATTTTTACACGTGATGCCTGTGGGGCGCAGCGGGCTGCGCAGCGGGCTTGCAAGGAGGCGCGAGGTTTTAGAGCCTGTCTGAAAACCACATGCGTTCCATGATTCATCCCACAGCGGTCATTCACCCCAAGGCTGTGCTGCACGAGAGTGTCCAGGTCGGTCCATTCGCGGTCATTGATGAATCCGTCACCGTTGGTGCCGGGACCGTGATTGGTCCGCATGTGCATCTTGCGGGAGTGACGGTCATCGGGTCGGGCAACCGCATTCACACTGGGTGCGTGCTCGGTGACGCACCGCAGGATTTGAAATACACGGGCCAGCCCACGCGCCTGCGCATCGGCAGCGACAACGTGTTCCGCGAGCATGTGACGGTGCATCGTTCCACGACCGAGGAGGGCGAGACCGTCATCGGTTCAAACAACTTCATGATGGCCAACAGTCATGTCGGCCACAACGCCGTCCTCGGCAACAACATCATTCTGGCCAACGGCGCGCTGCTGGCAGGCCATGTGCAGGTGGCGGACCGGGTCTTCGTCTCCGGCAACTGCCTGGTGCATCAGTTCGTGCGCATCGGCACGCTGGCGCTCATGCAGGGTGGCGCCGCGATCAGCAAGGATCTCCCGCCGTTCTCCATCGCGCGCGGCAACAATCTCATCTGCGGTTTGAACGTGGTTGGGTTGAGGCGCGCCGGCCTGACCGCATTGGAACGCCAGCGGCTGAAGCAGCTATACCATGCGTTGTTCCGGCGTGGCGACCGCATGGTGGTGGCATTGGAGAAGGCGCGTGTTTCCTTCACGGGAGAGTGGGAGAAACTGTTGATTGATTTCGCTGCCACCAGCAAGCGGGGGCTGTGTTCGGACGTGTCTGTTTCCTACGGCGCACCGCTGGAGGAAGCGCCTGAAGATTGATCGACGACTTCATGACGGGGTTGGAAGGTGTTTGCCTCGCCGAGGCACCATGAGCACCCGCGTTGACAAAGGAGCACCTCAAAAATCCCTGTTGCCAAACCAGGCATCAGGCGGCAACGTCTCGTCCTTGGTTCGGGGCGTAGCGTAGCCTGGCTAGCGCGCTTGTTTCGGGTACAAGAGGTCGTGAGTTCGAATCTCACCGCCCCGACCATTTCCCCGCCCGCTGCTTGCCTTGACTGGTCCACTGGAGGACAAACCTGCCAGACTGGGTGGCGGCCCGGTCCAGCACGTTGTGATCAGCGAAAGGAATCATTCGCGATGACCGATAACCGGGGCAATGCCTTCTCAACCATCGCCTTGTCGCAAACCCCGGCACCACGGGATCAACCAGCCCAAACACATGATGCACCGGAATGCAGGCTTGGCCGGCAATCGTTCCCGGGTCGTTGTTCCGAATCAGCTCCAGACGGTGCAGCATGGCTTTGAAATCTTCATCCGTCCTGCGTTCAATGAACTCCTGCACCCAACGCATGCATTCTGCGTCGTTGCGGTAGGCGATCCTCGCGTAACGGGCATAGACTGCCAGAAACCGCCTCAGCCTGTCCGGCCCAACAGCACGAAAGAACCAGCCGGCAAACCTCACCTGCCATGTCCTTGGATACTTCACAAAACCACCAGCCAGAATGAGACCGTCAGGCAGGAAAGGCGTTCTCAATCGCCCCTCCTCAGCAACTGGCACAGATGCCATTGCTTCCACGTGCCCGCCAGCCTCTTGATGCGATCGCCCAATCATCGCCCAGGCCACCTGCGACCCGAAAGACTCCGCCAGCAGCCAGCCGTTGGTGATGCCGGCGCCGGCCAGTTTCCCCTCAATCGCCCTTGCGTAATCTTCCAGTGACCAGCAGGTGTTGCGCGGGTAGGTGAACTCCACAAACCGCACCGCACCTCCCAGTTCACGCTGGAACCTCTGGATGAGCGTCCAGTCGCCGTGAAGTCCGGGCAGATAGATCAGTGTTGGCAGGGCCTCATCCCCACGGACGTTCATTTGAAGCTCTTCTGGCATGGCATTGAAACAGGCGATGAAACTCATCATGGAGAAAAGCCATGAACATGATCTTCCCGTCACGGCCTCTGCGGACTAGTCTGACTTCCATCACGGAGCATCCGGACCAACTCGCGATGATTCACCTTGCCCGTGCCCAGCTTGGGAATTTCCCGCACGCATCGGATCTCCCTCGGCACACAGAGGTTGGGCAGGCCTTTGGCGCGTATGACTGCACGAATCTCCTCGATCTGCATCCTGGGCTCGTTGCTCACCGCCACAAGCGCCTC
>CAYQCZ010000011.1:14434-21296 GCA_964415955.1 uncultured Verrucomicrobiota bacterium
ACAGGGACGGCTGACCACGGCCACCGCGCAGCGCAATCCATACTGCGGAAACGCACCCGCCAGCGCATCTTCGATGGCCGTCAGGCTCACCATCTCGCCGCTCACCTTGGCAAAGCGCTTCATGCGTCCCCGGATGTGCGCAAAGCCATCCTCGTCCACATGCACGATGTCGCCGGTGTCATACCAGCCGCCCAGTTTCTGAAACGCAGCATTCGCATCGGCATTCAGGTATCCCTTCATCACGTTCGGTCCGCGCACGTGCAGCCGGCCCGTGCTTGCATCCGGTTGTCCTTCGACCGGTTCATCGGACACGCCTTCCACATGATCCAGCCTCCATTCGATGCCCGGCAGGAAGCGCCCCGCGCTGCCGTAACGCGGGGCCATGGGCGTGTTCAAGCACACCGCCGGACTGCACTCTGTCGCGCCATAGCCCTCCAGTATCGGAACGCCAAACCTCTGTGCCCATTGACGCGCCGTGGCATCCTGCAGTTTTTCAGCGGCGGCGAAAAGGTAACGCAACCGACGAAAATCATACGGGTGCGCCTTGCGCGCGTAGCCGTTCAGAAACGTGTTCGTGCTCAGCAAAATCGTGCAGTCACGGTCATAACAGGCGTTCGGCACGATCCGGTAATGCAGCGGTGACGGATACAGGAACACATGAAAGCCCCGCACCAGCGGCAGCAAGGTACCCACCACCAGCCCGAAGCTGTGAAACAACGGCAGGCAGTTGAACAACCGGTCGTCATCCTCGAGGTCCATGATCGACAGCATCTGGCGGATGTTGGCGAGAATGTTCCGGTGGGTGAGTTCCACGCCCTTGGGCACGCCCTCTGATCCGCTGGTGAAAAGCACCACAGCCGTCATCTCCGATGTCACACTCTGCGCGTCGTCCGAAACGCCGGTGAGTGTTACACGCAGCAGCGTGGCGATCTTGTCGAACTGGGAAATGCCCGCCCGCAAATCTTCGAGATACACGATCTGAATGTCCGCTTCCTCCAGCGCGGCAAGGTCCAGCTTTGCGCGCTTCAAAAAATCCCTCGATGTGACGATCCGCCCCAAGCCCGCCAGTTGCGCGCACTGGAGCATGATGGCCGTGCCGGTGGTGAAGTTCATGATGGCGGGCACATGCCCCAGCTTCCACAACGCCAGCAGCAGCACAGGCATGGCGTTCACATTGGGCAGCAACACCCCCACACGCTCCGGTGCGCTGGCGTTGCCAGCATCACGCGTCGCACCTTTTGCAAGCCGCCCCGCCAGCAGCTCGGCACCCACAAACAATCGTCGATACGTCACCGGCTGCAGGTTCACATCCTCAAGCACCTCGAATCCCGGGCGATGACGCGCCGCCTCCGCGATGGCCGCAGGCAATGTCTCCGGCCCCATCTTCATTGCCACATGGAACTGCTGTTCCACCATGCGGTCACGCAGCCAGCGGGTCAGGATGCCGCGCGCCTTCATGGTGCTTACGTCACCGGGATGCGGCGGCGTTAACACGTCGCTGAAATGGGCCGTGACATTAGGAAACCACTGTTTCCAGCCACGATGCTTGGACCAGCGCAGGCGGCTGGCATTGCGCAGATGACAGGTGATGACCTTCGCGCGCGTCTTGAACAGCAGAAAGCCGGTGCCATCGAACAGCTTCATCAGGCAGCCCGTGCGGCTGATGCGTCCCTCGGCAAACAACACCAGCCGTCCGCCGGATTGGAGAAACTCCGCCATGCGCTTCACGGCATAGGGCGACGTCGGGTCAATGGGAAATGTGCGCCGGTTGATCATGATCCTGCGATGCACCCGGCTCTTGCGCGACGTCTGCTCGGACACCACGAACCGCCAGTCCTCATCCAGGCACACGACCAGGAACAGCCAGTCCAGCCAGGAAACGTGATTGGGCACCAGCAACACGGGACCAGGCGTGGAGAGCACCTCCGTGTTGAAGGCGCGGAAACGCCACAACACACGGGCCAGCAGGCGAAGGAATGCGATCATGATTCAGATGGGGCAGGGCTCACGGTGCGGGCGGCGTTGGCGCTGAGCTTCTCCAGCGTGGAAGCCAGGGTGCCCGCCTTGTGGGCGGGCACATCGCCCCAGATGGATTCCGCCGCCGTGTGATACTCGGGCAGGATGGCCTCCAGCAAACTGCGGCCGGATGGTGTGAGCACCACGCGATGCGCCCGGCGATCCGAGGGCAGCGGCGTCCGGCGCACCAGCTTGCGTCGCTCCAGGCGATCCACCAGACCCGTGACATTCGAACGGTGCATGATCAAAGCACGGCTCAAATCCACCTGCGTCATGCCATCCGCCGATTCACCCAGAAGGTTGAGGACATTGAACTGGCTGGGGCTGAGCTCCCACCGGCTGAAGAGCACCCGGCTGGACTCCCACAACGCCTCCGCCGTGCGCAACACCTGCAACAATGCCTGGTAGCGCGGACCTGGCCTGGAAGGTTTTCTGCACGCCATGCCGTATGGTAATGACATCAACTGTTGATATGTCAACAAATGGATGTCACGCCGCCTTTGACTGTTTGTGCTTCCCCTTTGCTGAAAATCAGCGGGCCTTTGGGATGCATCCTTGGCAAGCTGTTTGAAGGCTCAAAACAAGTTCCCTGTTTCAGCATGGCCATGTGCGAAACGCGGCTGTGTCGTGGACCAGTCGCAGTGCCTCCGTGTCCTGTAGCGCCGGTCTGCGACCGGCGGGAGGAGCCGCCAGGTCGGCGGTCACAGACCGCCGCTGTCATGCGGAGGACCACCGCTTCATGTCGTGCAGGCCCTGTCGGCCAGCGCATTGGCAGCCTTGCCTTGGATGCGCCTTTGCCCTTCTAGTTCCGCGTGATGACGCGCGAGCGACTGGATTCCTGGCTGGAGAAGGGCATGGCGGCTTTGCTGGTGGCCGTGCTGGTCTTTGCGCCCCTGGCCATCGGCGGCGTGCGCGCCAGGGATTTCGTCCTGATCGAGTGGGCGGTGGCGGCGATGGCGCTGCTGTGGGTGCTGCGGTTGTGGGTGCAGCCGGGCCAGCCGGTGTTGTGGCTGCCCGCAAGCTGGGCGGTGATGGCCTTTCTGGCACTGGCCGGCGTGCGCTATGCCACGGCGGAGGTGGAATACGTGGCGCGCGAGGAGGTGCTGAGGTTTCTTGTCTATGGGGTGTTGTTCCTCGCGGTCAGCACAAATCTGCCACGCCAGAAACACGAGAAGCTGATCGTGACCGTGCTGCTGGCGCTGGCCGTCGGACTGGCGGTTCATGCGGTGTATCAATACATCTCGCTCTCGCAGAACATCTGGAGCTATGTGCGTCCGCCGGAATACACGCGCCGCGGCTCGGGCACCTTCATCAACCCGAATCATCTGGCCGGATTCCTGGAGATGGTGGCGCCGCTGGGGATCGCCTTCTGCCTGCTGGGGCGGCTGAAGCCCGTATGGCGCATCCTGGCAGGGTATGCGGCGGTGATGGCACTGGCTGGCATCGGCGTTTCACTGTCACGCGGTGGATGGATCGCCACGGCGGGGGCGCTGGTGTTGCTGTTCGTGCTGCTGATCCTTCACCGGGTGCACCGGGCGGTTTCCCTGGCGGCGTTGTCCGTGCTGGTGGTGGCGGGTGGCGTGTTCATTGTTCAAAACGAGGCCAATCGCGCGCGCTTTGCCGGCATGTTTCAAGACGGACGGCTCGACAATGTGCGCTTTCTGCTCTGGGAGCCGGGCTTGAAAATCTGGCAGGAAAACTTCTGGTTTGGTTCAGGACCGGCGCACTACGACATCCACTTCCGGAAGCATCGTCCGCCCCAGGTGCAGATGCGTGCCAGTCGCGCGCACAACGACTACATCAACGCGCTGGCGGACTGGGGTGTCGCTGGCACGGCGCTGGGGCTGCTGCCGTTGGTTTTGGTGGGTGTGGGGCTGGGGCGGGGCTGGAGGGCGATTGCACAGCAGCAAAACACGCTCGGCGACGTGCGGAGCAACCGCCTGGCGCTGGCACTGGGCGCGGTGACCGGTCTGACGGCGATCCTGGCGCATGCGGTGACGGACTTCAATTTCCACATCCCGGCCAATGCGATGGTGGCGGTGACGTTGCTGGCGTTGCTGGCGGGCCAGATGCGTCATGTGTCCGAGTCGCACTTCAAGTGGCCCGCGGTCCCGGCGCGGCTGGCCCTGACAGTGTGGTTGCTGGCCGCATCGGGCGTGCTGCTGTGGGCGGGCGCAAAGCGATGGAACGAGGAACAGCTTCTGACGAAGGCGGACCGCCTGCGCGACCTGCCTTTCGAGATGTGCGAGACGCTGGAGAAGGCGTATGACCTTGAGCCAAACAATCCAGCCACCGCCTACAAGCTGGGCGAGGCTTACCGGATGCAAAGCTGGGCGGGTGCGGGCAACTACATCGAACTGGCGGAACGCGCCATGCGCTGGCATGCACGCGCCATGGAGTTGCAGCCCTACGATCCTTACCCGGTGGTGGGCACGGGCATGTGCCTGGACTGGCTGGAACGCCACGAAGAGGCGGAGCAGTGGTTCAGGCGCGCGCTCGAACTGGACCCGAACAACTTCTTCGTGCTGGCCCACATGGGCTGGCATTTCGTGCAGGTGGGGGATTACCACGCTGCGCGGCCATGGCTGGAAAGGTCCCTGGGCTTCAGGCCATGGGACAACAATGTGGCCGCTGATTATCTGGCACTCGTGCGAAGACGGCTGGAGGAAGAGCAGCGAAACCGTCCGTGAACGTGCCGTTTACTCCGGAACTGATCCGGGCAGGCCAAGGCCGTTGAGACCGCTCATTGCACCCATCATCACACGCTGCATGAGGGCATCCATGCCTCCGCCCCTGGTGTAGCCGGCGGGTGGCTCGAAGTATTTCGGGTCCGGAGCCGCCTCGCGAATCTGCCGGAAGGTCAGGGTGACCTTCTCCCCGTTCACCACGGTCTGGAATCTGACCGGGAAATTCTTCATGTCCGTGGCCTGCCAGACGAAGGCTTCCTCGCCGTTGCTGCGTTCCCCGGGCAACGAGAGGCGGTATTTCACGCAGGGATGCCCCTCCACCACCTCGCGCGCGACCTCGGTCTTCTGAAGGAAGCCCACCTTTTCGCGGGCCTTGTCCACGAGGCTCGCGGAAGTGGGAGGGCTGAACTCAAACCATTGTCGCATGCCGGGCACGGCGAGGATGGCGTTGGTCTGCGGACGCATGATGAGCAGCATCTGGCCGAGCTTGGCGTCGCGCAGAAGGTTCATCATTTCCGGTTCCAGACGCGTTGTGCGGACCTGGTCGAGGTTCAGAAACCAGCGCATGCTGCCGTTCAAGGTGGCAAAGCCCAGCGGCAGTCCTTGTGAGGGTGAATCGCCCGGCAGTTGCAGCACGGCCGTGGCGGAGAAGGGCCGCGAATCCGTGAACACCTCGGAGAGCGCAGCGGCAAGAAACGGCGCCTGGGCCAGCGGACCGGCTTCAAGTGCGGATGGAGGCTGTGCGGCGGGTGACGCGTTCTGCGCGCAAGCGGCAGGCTCCGTCCAGATGGGAAGGATTGCGCATGGGATGATCAGCCATTGCCATGCGGTGGACAGGCGGCCTGAGGTGTGTCTTCCAAGGGCTTCATGCCCTGCCGGAACTGGACGGTGGCTGCTGGGAGGGACGTTGCGAGGTGGCACAACGGAAGGTTACAGCACAATGCCCGGAAGTCCAGTCGCTGACGAAGGGGGCATGCTTGACCTTGACTGGGGTGAATGATTACGTTGCCGCCCCGTTTGAAGCGGGTATAGTCACATCTATGAACAACTTCCTGGTGCCAATGGTGGTGGAGCAGACGGGCCGTGGTGAGCGTGCCTACGACATCTACTCGCGCCTTCTCGTGGATCGCATCGTCTTCCTGGGCACGCCCGTGGATGACATGGTGGCCAACGCCATCATTGCACAGCTGCTGTTTTTGCAGATGTCCGATCCGAAGAAGGACATTCATCTCTACATCAATTCACCCGGCGGCAGCGTGACGGCCGGCCTGGCCATCTATGACACCATGCAGTTCATGACCTGCGACGTGAACACCTACTGCATCGGCATGGCGGCATCCATGGGCGCGGTGCTGCTTTCCGCGGGGACCAAGGGCAAGCGTTACGCCCTGCCCAACTCCGACATCATGATCCACCAGGTCAGCGGTGGCGCCCAGGGAACGGCCAGCGACGTCGAGCGCACCGTGGAATACATGTTCAAGCTCAAGAAGCGCCTGATCAGCATTCTCGCCCACCACACCGGCAAGACACCGGAACAGGTGAAGATCGATTCCGACCGCGATTATTACATGTCGGCGGAGGAGGCGCAGGCCTACGGACTGGTGGATGAAGTCGTCAAGTCCCGCAAGGAAATCCCCGGTCTGGACAAGGCCGAGAAGTAGCCCCTGTCTGAAATTCACAATATAGGAACTCGAACATGGCCCGGACCAACAACCTGACGATGTGCAGCTTCTGCGGCAAATCCCATGCCGAGGTGAAGAAGCTCATCTCCGGCCCGGGCGTTTACATCTGCGACACCTGCATCACCGTCTGCAAGAACGTCCTCGACAAGGAGATGGCCGCCGAAACGCGCCGGGCCCTCCCCAAGCTGCGTGTCCCAAAGCCCGCCGACATCAAGCGCCAGCTGGACGACGTGTGCATCGGCCAGGAACATGCCAAGAAGACGCTGGCGGTGGCGGTTCACAACCACTACAAGCGCATCCTGCACGAGCAGGAGCGCACCGCCGGCCTGGCCTCGGGCGAGGAGCGGCTCAGCCCCGGTTCACAGGACGACGTCGAGATCGAGAAGAGCAACATCCTGCTGATCGGACCAACCGGAAGCGGCAAGACCCTGCTGGCGCGCTCGCTCGCCAAGATTCTGGATGTTCCCTTCGCCATTG
>CAYQCZ010000012.1:0-20691 GCA_964415955.1 uncultured Verrucomicrobiota bacterium
GGCTCACCGCCATGCAGGGGGCGGAAATCCTGTTCTACCCCACGGCCATCGGATGGCACCCCAAGGAAAAAGCGGAATACGGCGTGAACCAGCACGGTGCATGGGAGACCATCCAGCGCTCCCACGCCGTCGCCAACGGCTGCTACGTGGCCGTCGCCAACCGCATCGGTCTAGAAAAGCCGTATGGCGGCGACGGCATTGAATTCTGGGGGCAGAGCTTTGTCGCCGGAACCAGCGGACAGATCATCGCCAGGGCCTCCGCCGACAGGGAGGAAATCCTCACCGTGCCTGTGGACCTCGCCAAGGTGGACGTCACCCGCACGCACTGGCCCTTCCTCCGTGACCGCCGCATCGACGCCTATGGCGGCATCACGCAGCGTCTGTTGGATTGAGAGCTTGAGAACGCTTGGCACATTTCACATCGGAGGGCGTCCATTCGCCGCTCACAGTGCGGCATAGACGCGCTCAAGCTGCCCTGCGAGCTGCCTGGCATCGAAACACGCCAGGGCGCGCGCCTTCCCAGCCGCGCCCCACCGCTGGAGCCGTTCGCGGTCACCCAGCATCTCCGCCAGTTCGCGGCTCAAGGCCGCCTGATCACCCACAGGCACCAATCGCCCCGTTTCGCCATCCTTCACGATCGCCGATGGTCCATGGCTCGCAAACGCCAGCACCGCCCTGCCCATCGCCTGCGCCTCCGCCACCGACAGGCCGAAATCCTCGTCCAGCGCCGGGTGAACCAGCATCTCGCACTCGTGCAGCAGCCCCGCCACGTCCTCATCAGGAACGAAACCGGTGAAATGAATCCTCCGCCCGATGCCAAGGTCTTCAGCCAGTCGTTTCAACCGGGCGGGATAATCCTGCTCCATGCCGAACAGCGTGCCGCCAATGATGACACCATGGGCATCGTTGAAGCTGGCGGGCAGGGCCGCAATGGCACGGATGAAATGCTCGTGCCCCTTGTAGCGCTGAAGCCGTGCGCCCATGCAAATCCACCTGCCAACTGGTGGCAGCCCATGCCGCGTGGCCAGCATCTGGCGCGGAGTCCTTCGCTCCAGTTTCTGCGCGTCCACTCCCGGCCATATCAGGCTGGTGGGAAGGTTGCGCTCAACAAACCAGTCTGTCGTGCGTTTGCAGTTGGCCAGCACATGGCGCGTCGGGATGGCCAGCACAAGACGTGTGAACAACCCCGGCCTTTCCGTGGTATGAACGGTCCACACCTCCGGCACATCCGCGCGCCATGCCGCCATGCCGCCATGCACATGGGCGCGGAAGCCATTGCTGTGAACAACCGCATATCCCTCGCGCTGGATGAGCGCCGTCAGTGCCCCGATGCACGCCCATACCGCAGGCACATGGCGCAGCCGGTGTGTGGGGAATTCATGCACGGTGACATCCATGGCCTGAAGGTCGTCTTTCAGCGGCCCCGGACGCAGCATGGCCACGGCGGGCTGGAATCTGTTGCGGTCCAGGTGCCGCAGCAGGTTCAGCATGTAAACCTCCGCACCGCCCTTCTCGCCCACGCAGGAAATCCAAAGCACCTTGACCGGTTCACTCATGGTTTCCTTATTGTGCATCGGCGGTTCATTCGTCTTCAGCCGCGCTTGCGGCAGACAAACCATGCCTGGCTTCCCAGGTGCGGCGTAAGCCAGAGGAAGGGCGATGCCGCCACGCGCTCCAGCTCAAACCGCCGCGTCAGATCCGCACGCAGCCGCATCCAGTTGAAACCCTTGTGATCGTGAAAAGGAAAGCCGTCCGGCGTGTGATGCAGCGGACGCCCGATGTGCTGCAACGCCCCTGCGAAGAGGCTGCGACCAAGCTGCGACCATGAATAGGGGCTCGTGCCGGGATAATCTCCAACGCCGAGCCACCCCGCCACACAACGGCCCATCTGCTTGATGATCAACGGCAGTCCGGTCTCCACGGGCACGCTGATGAGCAACCGGCCGCCGGGCTTCAACCACGCGTCCAGTTGCCCGAGCATGCCCTCCACATCCACGACATGTTCCAGCACCTCCATGCACACCACGGCATCGTATCGGCCACGGTGCAGTTCCGATGTCATGTCCTTGAAGTGTGCAAACCGCAGCCTGGGATGATCTGCAAATCGTCTGGCACAATCCTCCACCAGCCGACCGTCAATCTCCACGCCAACAGCCCGCGCCGGTGCCCATGGACGGGCGTCGAGCATGGCCAGAAAGGTGCCGTCGCCACAGCCGTAGTCCAGAAGCTCAAGCCCGGCGAGCGGCCGCGCCAGTTGAAGGCCGGTTTGAAACCGCCGCCGGTGGCTCCATGCAATGAACCACGCAGGACTGCAAATCTGTTTGCGCGCGAAGGTCCCTTCTGAAATCGCCGGGTCCATGATGCTACTTTGCGGCCTCCATCAGCCATCCGGCAAGCCGCCGGGCATTGGTGTCCAGATGGTATCGCTGTTCCACGAGAAGCCTTCCGCGCCTTGCGCACAGCGACGCCTCCCCGGGTTGGGCGATGATTTCGCGGATGGCATTGGACACGGCCGTTGGGGTCGCCTCCTCGATCAACCAACCCGCATCGCCGTCGGCCAGCACCTCCGCCGCCGCCCCCACGCGGGTGGCAACCACCGGCACCTCGAAGGACAACGCCTCGACCAGCACGATGCCGAATGTTTCCAGCGTGGACGGAAACACCAGCAGGTCCGCCTGCTCCCACCGCTCCTGCCAGGCATCCGAGCCGGCCTTCACGCCGCGATACACGATCACGCCCTCCTCCGGGGCCACGTTGGATGCGGTGACAATGTGCAGTTCACACGCGCCAGCCAGATGGTTGCGATACGCCTCCAGCAGCAGCTCGCCCCCCTTGCGCCGGAAATCCCCGCCCATGAAAAGCACCTGCGGCACCTTGTGGGAACGCTTGCGCGCGCGGGGATGCTTCGGTGGCTCGACGGACGGCGGCAGCCGGTGAATGCGCTTGGTGGAAACTCCGCAGTCCTCCACCAGGGAAAACTCCGCCTGCTCGGACCACGGCACCAGGGCCGTCGCCGCCTTGAACAACTCGTGCTCGCGGTGCCGGATCTGCGCTGATGTCAACGGCAGGAACAGCTTCGAAGGCAGGTTGGGCGCAAACCATCCCGACCGGGATAGCTGTGCAAACGTGGCGTCCAGACACACGAAAAGTGGCATCTCACGCGCGATGTCCACAAGGTCCAGCGCCACGCTCTGCGTGTTCACCACCACGGCATCAATCCTCCGGGTGCGCTGCAATGCATCCAGCAACGCCCGCGCATGCTGGCTGACCGTCAACCGCCAGCGCGCATTGTGAAAATCCAGCCCGAAGCGCCGCAGCCCCGGCACCGTGAAATCCGCCTCACGCCGCAGACGCGGCGGCAGCGGCGTGGCATTGATGAGGTGAGGCGTGATGCCCGTCTTGGGATGCCGTTCAAACCACTGCACATAGGGCACGAGATAGGAGGCGTGCCCGAGCGTGTTCTCGTTGATGAAGGCGACGTTCATGCGCCTGCCGCCCTCCATGTGCGCAGCCATCCTTTCCATGCGCCGAGTTTCACAGGCCAGAGCACAAGGCTGCGCGCGTAAAGCCGGCGCGCCGCCTGCAACTCCCCCTGCCCGGCATGGCTTCCGGCGATCAACCCGAGGTAATACGCCATCGCACGACGCCTCAAAAGAACCGTGCCCGGCTCGCCGGCCAGTCTTCGCTCCACACACCCCATCGCCTGCTCCCAGACCATGCGCTGGCCTGCGCGATGACGGTTATCGGAATGCATGCGAGCCAGATAGGTCACGCGCGGATGATAAGCAAACTCGCAACGCATGCCCAGCCTTAGCGCGAAATCAAAGTCCTCGCACAACGCGGCCTCCGGCCCCACGCGCAACCCGCCCGTCGCCTCCAGTGATGCGCGTGGAAACAGGCAGCTCCAGATGGTGCCGCTGGAGAAGAAGCAAATCTCGCGCAGCAACCGCCCGCTGCGATGCGCAAAGGCCAGGCCGCTCATGAACGCTGGTTCATCCAGCCGGTCGCCATGCACCGCCTCCTGGCCGAAAGGTATCTTTCCTTGCTCCCGCATCGCCAGTGCATGAAGCGATTCAACCGCGCCACCGGCCAGTGCATCGTCGGAATCCAGGAATTGAATCCACTGCCCACGGGCGGCGCGCCATCCCGCCTCACGCGCCGACGCCGGGCCTGATTGTTCCTGTCGCAGCAGACGCACGCGATTGTCCTGAATGGATGCGACGACGTCCGCCGTGTTGTCCGTGGAACCGTCATCCACCACCAGCACCTCGCCCACAAGCGGCCCCTGGGCAAGCGCGGAGTGAACGGCCTCGGGCAGAAGCCGGGCGCGATTGTGCGTGGGGATGACGACGCTGACAGGAGGGGCTGTCATGCCCTTCCCTCCATGCCTGCCTGCAACGGCATCTGTGCGATGCGCGTGAGTTCACGGACCAACTGCTCGCACACCACCGGAGCGGAGAACCTTGTCTCCACTTCCAGCCGGGCACAACGGCCCATCCTGCTGCGCCGTTCCGGGTCCGATGCCAGTTGGGCAAGTCGCGCCGCAGCCTCCCCATGCGTCTCCATCGACACCCCGCACCCGCCAGTGCCGGTGATCCAGCGGGTGACAGGAAATGGGTGATGCACCACCGGCAGACCGCAGGCCATGGCTTCCAGAATGGCGATGGAAAAAGGTTCTTCCAAGGCGGCCAGCGCATAGACATCCGCAGCATGCAGATGCTTGATCATCGCATCGCGTGGCTGACCGCCCATGGGCATGAACCGTTTTCCCAATGCGCGCCCCGCTTCGTCATGCACTTGCTCCGAACCTTCCTCATCGCCGCCCACTGACAACAACACCGTATCCGCGCCGATCGCAGCCACTTCCCGCGCCAGCCAGTCGAGCCGCTTGCCGCTGACCGTTCCCACGGGACCGATGTTCAGCACGACAAATGCATCTTCACCGAGTCCAAGGGATTTCCTCGCCGCTGCACGCTGTCCGGGTGTGGGCGGCTGGAAGCGATTCACGTCCGCAAAATGCGGCGACACGAAGAAACGCCCCACATGCTGTTCACCCAGTTCGCGGACAGCTTCCTCGCGGTAATGCGGCGCGATCAATTGCACGCCATCGAATGCGCGCGCCCATCCCGGAGCCAGTCGCATGCCGTTCATGAACACCACGCGGGTGCCATGCAGGCGTTGCGTGCCCTTGAGGTGCCACGCCAGCACGGGATCGCCGCAATAGACAAGGCCGGGCTTGTGCTGGCGCAGCAGCAGGATGGCGCGCGGCAGAGCGGAGAGTTGTTCATTGATGTAGCGGCGGTGCCAGTTGAACGGGCGCTGCATGACGGCATCGCGGCTCATGGCTCGCAGGGTGCGCGTCACTCGTCCATGCACGTCGGGGGGCACGCCTCCCGCCCACAACTCAAGAGTCATGGACCGTGGCAGGTGCCGGGCGAGGTCTGTCATCCAGACTTCCACGCCACGCGCCACATGACCAAGACCGCTGGACACCAGCACAACGGCAGGCGTGGAAGGTCGTCTGGAATCTTTGTCGGCGGCAAGGACCACGGCCAGAAGCTAAGGAGGAATCCAAGCGTTGAGAATACTGAATCGCAGAACTTCCTACAGCGGAAAGCGTCCGGATGTGGATGGGATTGAGCGCGGTGCTTTTCAAGCATCGACCATGGACATACAGTCGCCGCGTGTCTGACACGCCCAAAGACCTGACGTTCCGCTACGAGAAGTGGCGTGCGGCCAGCACAGGCATCCTGGAGACGGCGGGCACGACGTTCCTGCTGCTCATCGCGGTGCGGCATTTTCAGGCAGGCGCAGCGACCAAGGCGCTTGTCGCCACGGGCGGCAGCCTGGGGCTGCTGCTCAGCCCGCTGGCGGTGTCCACCGTGGAAGCCATGGGCTGGCCCACATCCCGAGCCGCCAGCCGGCTGGCCTTCCTGGGATCGATCTTCTGCCTGGCCATGGCGCTGGTTCCCTGGCTGCCGTTGTTTGCGATCGGCAGCGTGCTGGCAATGACCTGCTCGGCTGCGGCGATTCCGCTGATGACACAGGTGTATCAGGAGAATTACCCCGCGAAGGAGCGCGGACGGTTGTTCTCGCGGACCATTGTGATCCGCATCGGGATGACAGCGTTGTTTGCCGAGGCGGCGGGGCGGGCCCTCACGGGGCGCATGGAGCCGGACAAGGAGCATTACCGGCTGCTGCTCGTGGTGTTCGCAGCCGCATTCGCGTTTGCGGGATGGTGTCTTGGGCGCATTCCATCGAAGCCGCTGCATGTGACGGGTGGCAGGCATCCGTTCAGGGCGTTGAAATACGTGAACAGCGACCGGCTGTTCCGGCTGACGTTGATCTCATGGATGCTGATGGGCATGGGCAACCTGATGATGTATCCGCTGCGCGTGGAATATCTGGCCAATCCGGTTTATGAGGTGCGTCTCTACGGTCAGCACCTCGACGTGGGGGCCATCGCCCTGCTGACCGCAGTCATCCCCAATGTGGCGCGTCTGCTGACCAGCCCGTTGTGGGGATGGATCTTCGATCATGCGAATTTCTTCGCGTTGCGTGGCATCCTGAACCTCGGTTTCGGACTGGGCATCCTGACGTTCTTCACCAGTGACAGCCTGGAGGGGCTGGTGCTGGGCGCGGTGGTGTTCGGCATTTCGAACGGCGGCGGCGACGTGGCCTGGAGCCTTTGGGTGACGAAGTTTGCGCCGTCGGAAAGGGTGGCGGATTACATGAGCGTGCACACGTTTTTCACCGGCGTGCGCGGACTGCTCGCACCGTTCCTCGGGTTCTACCTGGTCGGGATGTTCGGGATGGTGGCGGTGGGATGGTTCAGTGCCGTGTTGATCGTCATCTCGGCCATCATGCTGTTCAGCGAGGTGAAGTTCGACCGTCCACGGCAGCCCGGCGAACCGCTGGTGGAGGAGATTTCTGAAACGGGTGTCAGCGAGTAGTGTGAACCGCTCACGGAGCCTTTTCCGCCACCTTGCCGTCCTTCCATACGATGACGGGCAGCTTGTGAGCACGGTTGACGACCTTGACGTCGTTTGCAGCGCGACGCATCGCCCTTTCCCCACGGGCGACAAAAGCCGGCGTCTTTGTGAGGCGGTTTCCGGATGACTTCGGCTTGTTCATCTGGCTGTCCATTCTCTCACAAACTCGATGTCATGCGAAGCGGAATTAGCCACAAGCCTTGCAGGAAGACCCCGGCTGTCCCAGATCACCCAGCGCGTCGCCAGTGGCAGATAATGCATCACCAGATGCGACAAACTGCGCTTGAAACGCCTCCGGATGTCCATCACCGGAACATTGTGCCCACCCAGCCGCACGCGCTGACGGACGCGTGCCACGGCTTGATCCGCGCTGGAAAGCCACAAGTAGTGCATCTCGACAACATAACCTGCCGCCACAGCCTCGCGCAGCAACCGCACATACGTCAGACCGCTCAATGTGCTTTCAAACGCGAATGTCTGCCGTCGTCTCAGGCATTCTCGGAATTCAGTCAGCAACAATCGCGCAGCCTGGACCGCTCGCGCTTCCGGCTTGAGCGGGGACAGACCACGCGCAATTTCATCCGCATTGAGAAAGCGCAGACATTTCACCTCATGGGGCAGAAAGGCGCGGGCGAAGGTCGTTTTCCCTGCGCCATTGCAACCGCCGATCACATAAATCACGGGCTTTTTCACAACAGGAGATTCAGGCGTCCGCCAGATGTTTCCTCAGAAACCGGATGAAGTTTCCGTGCATGATGTTGCGGATGTCGGCGGGCTTGTAACCGCGTTTCTTCAACAACCCCGGCAGCTTTTGCAGGTCGGCAATGGATTTCATGTCTGTGGGGGTTTGCTCGCTGCCGTAGCCGCCATCAAGGTCGGTGCCGATGCCGACGTGATTTGCATTTCCGGCGAGCTGGCAGATGTGGTCAATATGATCGCAGATGCGCTCGATCTTCAGGTTGAAATCCTCGGGGCGACTGCGCATGTGCACCCAGCCGGGCACCATCATGATGGCGTCAAACGCCATGCCCAGCACACCGCCACGCTCGATCACGGCCTTGATCTGGTCGTCCGCAAACTGACGGTTCCATGGCGCCAGCACACGGCAGTTCTGATGACTGGCCCAAAGAGGCCCGGAGTAACTATCGAGCGCCTCCCAGAAGGTTTCATCGCACAGATGTGTGACATCCAGGATGACCCCCAGCCGCTCCATCTCCTTGAGCAACTCGCGGCCACGTGTTGTGAGTTTGCCGGTCGCATCAGTGCCATGCGCATAGATGCCGGGCCCATAATGCGCTGGGCCAAGGGCACGCAGTCCCTGTTCAAAAGAACGCTCGAGATGTTTGAGCGTGACCAATGAATCCGCCCCCTCAAGACTGAGAACGTAACCAATCGGCAGTCCCGGCGATGGTGCGCGTGATTCAATTCCGGCATGCACAGGATCGGCGGCGTCCTTCGCCTTCAACCACATCTCGATGTGCGCATCAAGCTGCTGGCGGCTGCGGATCTGCACCAGTTCGCCCGCCTCTTCCATGGCGCGATACCATGCCAGCTGGCCCTGGGTCTGCGCCCAGGCCTGCTCGGGCGAGTTCCAGCCGGGCAGCCGGTGGAAATAAGGCGAGTGCCGGGCAATCTGTGTGGCCACGCACAAGCCCACCCTGCCCCGCCGCATCTCCGGGAAACACACCGTGCCATTGGCGCGGTCGCGCTTGTCCTTGAGCGGCAGTTCATGACGCTGGATGCGTTCAAGTGACCACCGCAGGTCGCGGTTCCACTCCAGGGCGTTCATGCTCAGGTCGAGGTGGGCGTCAAAGATGAACATGAAGGCAAAATGGCCGGTTCGCGACGGATTGTCAGCCATTTCCCGGCAGGGCTTTGAAATCCCGGCCAACGATAATCGCCCCGTCCCCGACGCCCACTCCAGCCCCTTGCCACTTTCAACCAGACTCTTACACTCGCCCACGTTGAAACGCCCGCATCTCATGCTTCTGTTGATCGCGCTGCATGTGGCCCTGCTGCTGGGTGTGGCGCACGTGATGCGCCTCCAGCAGGAGTCGAAGCCGCCCATCGCAGTGCCCAGGCTGGTCTATAAAACCGTGCCGGTCACCCAGCACCACACCAATGTCATCACGGTCACCAGCACCAACACCTTTCAATGGACGCAGCTTGAATCCGAGGATTACCCCACTTACATCAGGCGCCTGCGTGCGATCGGATGCCCCGAGGAAACCATCCGCGACATCGTGATCGCCGACGTGCAGAAGCTGATGTCTCCCCGGTTCATGGAGCTCAGGAGGCATCACGGCCCACGCGAATACTGGAAACCCGAGGAGCGCGAGCTGGAGGACCCGCTGGCCTACATCGAGTCAGCCGGCAAACGCCTCGACATTGATTTTCAAATCCGAGACATCCTGCACGCACTGCTGGGAATCGACCTTGTAGCCGAACGGGCGGACGCCAGCGGGGAGGAAGACCGTTACGGTCAACGGCTGGATTTTCTCCCCACCGATCTGCGGGTCGAAGTGCGGAAGGTGCTGGAACGCCACAACCGCACCGAGGCGGCCCTGCGCGAGCGTGCCTGGGCCGAGAACGCATCGCTCACCGCTGAGGACGAAGCGGCCCTGCGTCAACTCCAACAGCGCCGTGAGGCCGAGGTCAAAGCCCTGCTTTCGCCGGAGGATTTCCGCAGGTATGAACTCCAGCTTTCACCCACGGCCTATGCGGTGCGGGATTCCTTTTTCGGCATGGAACCCACGGAGCAGGAATACCTCGCCGTGTTCGACATTCAGAAGGATTTTTCCCGCAAGCATCCCGACGACACGGTGGCGAATCCTGCGGCGGAAGCGGAACTGCAATTGAAGCTCCAGACGGCCCTGGGCAGGGAGCGTTATCAGGAGTATCTGCGGGCGCAGGATGAAGACTTCCGCGCGATGAGCGTGGCCGCCGTGCGCAACGGTCTTCCCCGCGAACGCGCCAGCCAGTGTTACGCGGTCAAACAGGCCACGCTCGATGCCATCCGCCAGTTGCAATCCACCGCCGACATCCCGGAGTCCCAGAGGCAAGCCGTCATCCAGTCCATCGCTGCCGAGGCGCGACAGACCATGACCATTCTGATGGGAGAAAAGGCGCTCAATCATTTCATCCGCACCAGCCAGCCGGACTGGCTGTCGCCGTAAAGCAATCGTCTTTGCAGGAAACCGTGTCCATCTGCGAACAGCTATGGTCTTCTCTCACCATCTAACACATGAAAACCAATCACGTCCGCGCCAAACTGAAACGCGGTGAGCCCGCCATCGGCACGTGGCTCGTGCTGCCCGACCCCTTCGCCGCACGCATGATGGCCGATGTGGGCTTCGACTGGCTCACGGTCGAACTGGAACACACACCCACCAGCTTTGAAACGGCGGCGTTGAGCTTCCTGAACATCGCCGCCGCCGGTTGCGCGCCGCTGGCCCGTGTGCCGTGGAACACCGGTGAAAACATCAAGCGCGTCCTCGACACGGGCTCCTGGGGCATCGTCGTGCCCATGGTGAACTCGCGGGCCGAAGCGGAGGCCGTCGTGCGTGCCGCGCGTTACCATCCGCTGGGCGACCGCTCCATCGGCGGCCAGCTGCACACCGCCACCTTTGCCACGGATGGCAGCACTTATTATGCGAAGGCCAACGAGGAAATCCTCGTGGTTGTCATGGCCGAGCACGTGAAGGCGGTGGAAAACATTGATGCGATCGTCAGCACGCCGGGCATCGATGCTGTGTTCATCGGGCCGAACGACCTGTTGAATTCGATGGGACGGCCCCCGGCATTCCACAGCGACGACCCTGAATTCACCGCGAACGTGGCGAAGATTCTCGAGGCCTGCAAACGCCACAAGGTTCCGGCGGGCATCCATGTCGTCGATCCTGCCATTGCGAAGCAGCGCATTGCGGAAGGTTTCCAGTTCATCGCCATCGGCAGCGAGGCGGGCATGATGCTCGGCAAGGCCGCCGAGCTGGTCAAGGGACTCGGGCTGGGCACTGGAAAATCGGCCGTGAAGTATTGATGCGTATGAACATCGTTGTCCTGGACGGCTACACACTGAACCCCGGTGATCTGACATGGGACGCCCTGCGCGCACTGGGCGGTTGCCACATCTACGACCGCACACCACCCGCCGAAGTGCTTGCCCGCGCCGCCGGGGCCGACATCGTGCTGACCAACAAAACCGTCCTGTCACGAGACATCATCCATGCCCTGCCGCGCATGCGCTACATCGGCGTGCTGGCCACCGGCTTCAACGTGGTGGACATCGCCGCGGCGCGCGAACGCGGCATACCCGTCTGCAACGTGCCCGATTACGGCACGCGTTCCGTGGCGCAGCACACCATCGCGCTCCTGCTGGAACTCACCCAGCGCTGCGGTCTTCACGCATCGGACGTCGCCGCCGGAGGCTGGGCGCGCTGCCCGGACTTCTGCTACTGGGAATCGCCGCTGGTCGAACTGGATGGATTGACCCTCGGCATCGTGGGTTTCGGACGCATCGGCCGCGCCGTGGCTGAACTGGGCCGTGCCTTCGGCATGAACGTGCTGGTGGACAACCACCGCGTCCCTGCCGACGCCCCTTCATGGGTCACGTTTGTCCCGATGGATGAATTGTTCCGGCGAAGCGATGTCCTCAGCCTGCACTGTCCGCTGACACCGCACACAAAACATCTCGTCAACGCAGAACGCCTGGCCCTCATGAAGCCATCGGCTTTCCTGCTCAACACCAGCCGCGGACCGCTCATCGACGAAGCCGCGCTGGCAGGCGCTTTGAATGCCAGCCGGATTGCCGGTGCTGCACTTGATGTCCTCTCCGTAGAGCCGCCACCGGCAAATCATCCCCTCTTCGGCGTCCGCAACTGCCTCATCACCCCGCATATCGCGTGGGCCTCGCGCGCTGCGCGCTCGCGCCTTCTCCACACCGCCGTGGAAAACATCCGCGCCTTCATCTCAGGCTCACCAAGAAATGTGGTGAATGGGTGAGGACGAACGAATCGGACGGGCAACCGAATCCCCTCGGGTAGAATAAATGGAAAGCATATGAACACCAACCGTGGACAAATGTTTGAAAATAGCCCAGCGCTTCAGCGCTGGGGTGTAGATCAATAAACCAACCGAGTCCCGCAGGGACGACAGAATCATGCATTCCTTCAACTCCTGCCTGATGCATTGCGTGTTCTCCACCAAGGAGCGTCGCCCATGGCTCACACCGGACATTTGCGGCAGGCTGTGGCCTTATCTGGGCGGCATTGCACGCGAAAACGGCATGAAGGCTTTGGCCGTTGGCGGCGTGGCGGACCATGTGCACGTGCTTTTGAGTTTGCCAGCAACATTGTCCGTCACCAAAGCCATGCAATTGCTGAAAGGCAATTCTTCAAAGTGGCTGCGGGAGACATTCCCTGAATTGCGCCGTCAAGGTTTTGCATGGCAGGAGGGTTTTGGCGCATTCAGCATCGGTGTGTCAGGCGTGAATGACACGGTCGGATACATCCAGAATCAAGAGGCACATCATCAGAAAAAAGATTTCCGTGAGGAATTGGATGGATTTTTGAGCAGGCATGGCTTTGCTCACAAGCCGGAGGTGGAGGACTGAGCTTGTTTCGTCCCTGTGGGACTGGTCGATTTGATGAGACCGGTTACCCAGCCATGAATGGCTGGGCTATTTTCAAGATCGGGATAAAAATCCATTACCGCAATCTGATCAGGGAACATCTGGAAATTATCCGATAAACTCCTATGGATTCGCGCGGGGGGGGGGGACCGCCCTACTCCGCAAACTTCACCTCCACCGGGGCGCGTTCAAAGTCAGCGGCCGCCAGCAATGCCTGGGGTTGCAGGCGGGCGATCTGCGCGATGAAACGATCCGGCACGATTTCGAGCCGTGTGTTGTAAAAGGTGGCGATCTCGTTGAAGTAACCTCGCGCCAGAGCAATACGCTGCTCGGTGTTCACCAGCTCGCGCTGGAGTTCGAGGAAAGATTCCTGCGCTTTGAGTTCAGGATAGCGCTCGGCAATGCCGATCACGATGTTGCCCAGCCCGTGAAAATCCGCGCCCGGTTCTCCCGGGCCGGTGGCTTCACGCTGGCTGCGCAGTTCAGCCAGTTCGGTTTGCAGGCTGCTTTCGTGATCGCGCAGGCCTTTTACCACCTGGACGAGGTTGGGAATCAGATCGTGGCGGCGCTTGAGCTGCACATCCAGCGTGGCCCAGGCCTGGCGCACGCGCTGGCGCAATCCCACGAGGCTGTTGAACACCATCCACACCCACCCCAGCAGCCAGCCCAGCAGATGGACCATCCCCACGAGCACATACCAGCCGATGCGCGTGGCAGGATCGAGACCGGCCTCGTTGTCACGGATGACGAATCCCGCGATGGCCAGCGCCATGCCAAAGAATCCCCACAACCAGTAAGCCCATCGCATGCCGCTGCTGACCTGTTCCTCGCTGCGTGTGGAAATGAGAAACATCGGCGCGGCCTTGTCATGGGCGATCTCCGGCGCGACCACATCCTGTCGTTCACGCGACTGGCCCATCACATACAGTGGCGCATGGATGGGAATGGCCTTTTCGGTGAAAAGGCGGCGGCCTGTCGAGTTGGGCACCCCCATGGCCGGTCCCTTGCCATAATAAAGCGGATCAAACCGCGAACACGTCTGGCTGAAAACAGTCTGTGGCTCAATCTCAGCGCCTTCAGGCCGCACCAGGATCGCGCCGAGATCATCCTTCAAATAAAACGGCATCATCTCGCCGCCGCTGGCGACGGTGGCCCAACCGCTTTCTGTGCGTGTGCGCGTGTTGCCCTTGCTGTCGGTGTAGGTGACCGTGCGCTGCCAGTGCTCCTGCACCGTCCATGAGTAATGCACGCACTGGCAGGCCGCGAGATAACTGGTCAGCGGATGATCCGTCTCGGCGGTGCCCTTCACCTCGACCAGCCCGATGAACACTCCGGTGGTCTTGGAGGTCGGCGTGTCATCCACCAGCCGCTTGCGTCGGCCCGAACGCAACGAGCCATAGATGCACAACGCGCCCAGCAATGCTCCAATCCAAGGAATGAAGGGCGTGAAGTCAGACATCAGATAAAAGCGGCCTGGACACGGATTGCACTAATGATCACGGATGAATTGTGTGCGATGTTCTGCCATTAAATCCGTGTCAATTTGTGAAATCTGTGTCGCCGCACTCAATCAAAATTCCACCTTGGGCGCTTCACGCTGTTCGGCAGGCGTCTCGAAGAGTGGTTCCTCCTTGAAGCCCATCACCCCGGCGACCAGCACATTGGGAAACACCTGGATGTCCGTGTTGTAGCGCGTGACCGAGTCGTTGTAAGTCTGACGCGAGAGCGCAATGCGATCCTCGGTGGAGGTCAGTTCGCCCTGCAGTTGGAGAAAATTTGTGTTGGCCTTCAGTTCGGGATAGGCCTCGGCGACCATGAGCAGTTTGCCCAGCGCGGCGGTGAGTTCGCCTTCCGCCTTGATCTTGTCCGCGGGCAGCGTGGCGCTGGTGGCCTTGGCGCGGGCGTTCACCACGCGCTCGAAGGTGTCCTTTTCGTGCGATGCGTAGCCCTTGACCGTGTTGACGAGATTGGGAATGAGATCGTGGCGGCGCTTGAGCTGGACGTCGATCTGCGCCCAGGCGTTCTTCACGGCCTGTCGCAGCCGCACAAGGCCGTTGTAGATGCCCACCAGCCAGAGGCCGATGACGACCGCCAGAAAGATGACGATTCCGAGCAAGACCAATAGAACCATGCCTGTTGTCATGGAAAGCAGTGTAAGGAGACGGAGCCTCGCGGAAACTACAAAGTGAGCCTGGATTTGGAGCGGGTGAAGGAGCGTCCGGCACCCCTGACTTTTCCCTTTGCGGACAGATGAACTTTGCTAAGTTAGGAACATGACACCCGGACTCCTGACCCGTCGCGAGGCGCTGAAACGCGGAGGCTGCGGCTTCGCCTACCTGGCGATGGCTGGCCTGGCCGCCCGCCAGGCACAGGCAGCCGCCAGCCCGCTGGCGTCGCGCCCGCCGCATTTCATGCCGCGCGCCAAACGGGTGATCTTCCTGTTCATGCAGGGCGGGGTCAGCCATGTGGACTCCTTTGATCGGAAGGAGGCCCTCGAAAAGCTGGACGGCGAGATGCGCGAGTTCGACGACGCGCGCACGCTGGCCAAGACGCGCAAGGTCGTCCAGCACCGCGTGATGAAATCACTGTGGGCCTGGCACCGGCATGGCCAGAGCGGTCATTGGGGTTCCGAGCTGTTCCCGGAGATTTCCAAGCAGGTGGATGACCTTTGCTTTCTTCACGGCATGCACACGGAGGGAGTGGCGCATGGCCCGGCCACGCTGTTTCTGCACACGGGTTCCATCAATCTCGTCCGGCCATCGATGGGCGCATGGGTCAATTACGGCCTTGGCACGGAGAATGAAAACCTGCCCGGTTTCGTGACGCTCAGTCCTTCCATGGGCAACGGCGGCCCGCGCAATTACAGCAACGCCTTTCTACCCACCGTGTTTCAGGGCACCGCCGTGGGGCGCGCAGGCATCCCGGCCACCGAGGCGACCATCCGCAATCTCAGCAACGCGCGCCTTTCCCACCCGGATCAAAGGAAGCATTTCGAACTCATCCGCGCCATGAACGCGGAACAGGTTCGTGCGCGCCCCGGCGATCACGAACTGGAGGCCGTGATCAATTCCTTCGAACTCGCATGGCGCATGCAAAACAACGCGCCCGATGTGCTGGATTTTTCCGGCGAATCCGAGGCGACGAAGCGCCTTTACGGCATCGGCGAGGAGAAGACGGACAATTTCGGCCGGCAATGTCTCATGGCACGGCGCATGGCCGAGGCGGGCGTGCGCTACATCCAGGTCAATTACGGCGACAACACCAACAATCCGGCATGGGACCAGCATTCCAACATGCCCAAGCACAAGGATCACGCGCTCGCCACAGACAAGCCGGTGGCGGGGCTCTTGATCGACCTCAAGCAGCGCGGCCTGCTCGACGACACGATCGTCTGGTGGGGTGGTGAATTCGGCCGCACGCCCTACGCCCAGCAGAACGGAACCGGCCGCGACCACAACCCTGATGGATTCACCGTGTGGCTGGCAGGTGGCGGACTGAAGCGCGGTTTCAGCTACGGCGAGACGGACGAATTCGGCCATCATGCGGTCAAGGACAAGGTCCACATGCATGACCTGCACGCCACCATTCTGCATCTGCTTGGACTGAACCACGAAAAGCTGACCTACCGTTTCGATGGACGCGATTTCCGGTTGACGGATGTCCATGGCCATGTGGTCAAGGACATCATCGCGTAGCCTTTTCAGCCTCCTCTGGCAGCACCTCCCCTCTCCAAAGCAAAAGGGGAGGACCATGGCTGGCCCTCCCCGGTGGAGTTCGTTTTTGAATCAGGCTTACTGAGTCGTGACTGGCACTGCCCGGTAAAAGCGCCTCGGCTGGCTGTTGGCCGTCGCCGTGAAATCCACGTAGGTCATCGCGCTGCTTGAGAGCGTGATGGTTTCGATGGGTGTCCAAGTTACAGGCTCGTTCAGGCTGGTGGTGTAATCAATCCGATAGGCCTGTCCGATCGGCCCGGCGATGATGATGCCGGCCAGCAAGGCCATGTCCGTGGAGGATACCACCGCAGACTGGCTCGCCACGGACTGTCCGGAAACGTTCTGCACGTAAACCGTGTAGGCCCCGACACTGGCCGCATTCACCCCCGAAATGTTGTAACTCGAGGAGTTGGCACCCGCGATGGGCTGGCCGTTGCGATACCACTGGTAAACCAGTCCCGTGCCCGAAGCCTGGACTGAAAGCGTCACCTGGCCACCGGCACTGATGCTCGCATTCACAGGCTGTGCGCTGATGGACGGTGCCAGCACCGGGAGGAACCGGTTGGCGGAAAGTGCCGTCCACGAATCCATCCACAGGTCACCGTCATCGAACGCGCCCTTGAAGGCGACGGGGGTGTAGAAGCCGTCGTTGGGCGCGGTGCGGGTGCTCGTCAGTGCGGGGCTGCCCGCCTGTGGTCTTGGGTCCAGCGTCAGGTCCTGTGTCCGGCTGATGCCCCGCAGCATCGGGTTGGCCGTCGAGTTGGCCGCCGCAGGCGCAAACGCCGTGTCCCATCCATTGCCGTTGCCGACAAAGTTGAAGAAGATGTTGTCCCTCACATCCGGCTGCGACGTGCCATCGATGTTGATGCGGTTGCCCTGGAACTCCGTGAACACACCGTTGTAAATCTTGCAGAAGTTGTGCACCCGGATGTTGAACGCGTCATTGCCGGAACTGCCCGTGCCCGCTCCGATGAACGTCGCGTTGTAAACCTCGTAGTTCGACAGCGGCAGCGCACCATTGATCACCGGTGTCGGCGAATTGGGCTGGCCGTTGGCCTCGCTGGCCTCGTCCCGCACACCCGGCTCCTGGATCGAGAACATGAACTGGTGCTTGCCGTTGTGGCCCTGGTCGAAGTCAAAGGAGTCATCGTCGTTGAACGCGCTGACCAGATACTTCGTGTTCACGCTGCCGCCGAAGAACTCGAAGCCGTCGTCGGCGATCAGGTAGGTTTCCACGTATTCCACCGTGGTCCCACGGCCCACGCCGCAGAGCGACAGGCCGTTGATCTCCTTGGCCGACTCCAGCACCTTGCCGCCATGCCGGATGGACACGTAGCGCAGCACGCCGGAGTTGTCGTTGTCGTCGCTGCCGCCGTAGCGATGGATGCGCTGCGCACCCACCAGCGTGTCGGCCAGGCCCTCATACACGTCGTAACGGGGCTCGACGGCGCTGCCGTTGACCGAGTTGTTGATGCGCGCCTTGCCCAACAACACAATCCCACCCCACAACCCACGGCTGCCCGTGCCGCTGGTCGGCATGTCGTAGGGATCATTCACATTGTCAGCTTCCGCCGTGAAAATGATCGGCTTGGCACGGGTGCCCGCCGCGAAGATTTTTCCGCCCTGGGTGACAAAGAGGACACCGAAGTTGGGAGCTGTGCCGTCGCGGCCCTTGATGACCGTGCCGGGGGCGATGTGCAGTTCCGCACCATCCAACACGTAGGTGTATCCGGTGAGGATGTAGGTCTTGTCGGCCGTCCAGTTGACCACGCCGGTGATGTTGCCACTCACTTCAACAGCATTGGGATTCAAGGGAGTGAAGTAGTTTTGCGACAGTGCGGTCCAGCCGGCGATCCACAGGTCACCGTCATCGAACGCGCCCTTGAAGGCGACGGGGGTGTAGAAGCCGTCGTTGGGCGCGGTGCGGGTGCTCGTCAGTGCGGGGCTGCCCGCCTGTGGTCTTGGGTCCAGCGTCAGGTCCTGTGTCCGGCTGATGCCCCGCAGCATCGGGTTGGCCGTCGAGTTGGCCGCCGCAGGCGCAAACGCCGTGTCCCATCCATTGCCGTTGCCGACAAAGTTGAAGAAGATGTTGTCCCTCACATCCGGCTGCGACGTGCCATCGATGTTGATGCGGTTGCCCTGGAACTCCGTGAACACACCGTTGTAAATCTTGCAGAAGTTGTGCACCCGGATGTTGAACGCGTCATTGCCGGAACTGCCCGTGCCCGCTCCGATGAACGTCGCGTTGTAAACCTCGTAGTTCGACAGCGGCAGCGCACCATTGATCACCGGTGTCGGCGAATTGGGCTGGCCGTTGGCCTCGCTGGCCTCGTCCCGCACACCCGGCTCCTGGATCGAGAACATGAACTGGTGCTTGCCGTTGTGGCCCTGGTCGAAGTCAAAGGAGTCATCGTCGTTGAACGCGCTGACCAGATACTTCGTGTTCACGCTGCCGCCGAAGAACTCGAAGCCGTCGTCGGCGATCAGGTAGGTTTCCACGTATTCCACCGTGGTCCCACGGCCCACGCCGCAGAGCGACAGGCCGTTGATCTCCTTGGCCGACTCCAGCACCTTGCCGCCATGCCGGATGGACACGTAGCGCAGCACGCCGGAGTTGTCGTTGTCGTCGCTGCCGCCGTAGCGATGGATGCGCTGCGCACCCACCAGCGTGTCGGCCAGGCCCTCATACACGTCGTAACGGGGCTCGACGGCGCTGCCGTTGACCGAGTTGTTGATGCGCGCCTTGCCCAACAACACAATCCCACCCCACAACCCACGGCTGCCCGTGCCGCTGGTCGGCATGTCGTAGGGATCATTCACATTGTCAGCTTCCGCCGTGAAAATGATCGGCTTGGCACGGGTGCCCGCCGCGAAGATTTTTCCGCCCTGGGTGACAAAGAGGACACCGAAGTTGGGAGCTGTGCCGTCGCGGCCCTTGATGACCGTGCCGGGGGCGATGTGCAGTTCCGCACCATCCAACACGTAGGTGTATCCGGTGAGGACGTAGGTGTTGTCCGCCGTCCAACGGTGGACGCCGGACAGGTTGCCATTGATCTCGATGGTGGCCGCATGGAGGGCCTGCCCCGCCGCCAGCAGTGCGGCCAGTGAGAGTCCTCGTGTCAATCCCGGGAGTCGTTTCATATGTGTTTCGTGCTGCTTCGTTTCTGATGTTGTCGTTTCGTCCGGCCTCGGGCCGGGCGGTGTGAACGGGTCAAACGTTGCCGGACAGATTGTCCTTCGTTCCGGCAGCAACCATGGATGGGCAATCTTACATCGAAAGGTCGTTTGTGTTACAAAACCGTGAAACGCCTTCGCACCACCTCAGAACTCTGCACTCAATCCAACGCCAAAAGTAATCCCCCTCTTGAATGAACCATATGGTTGGAGGCCGGGGATCTCACCCTCGCGCCCGTAGATGCGCTCGTAGGATGGATCGAGGATGTTCTTCGCCGAAAACCGCAGCTTCCAGTGCTTGCTCAGGCGCTGGGATATGATGAGATCCAACTGCGGCGCGGGTTGTTCATAGACGTCGTAACCTGCCTCATTGACCAGATAAAGCCGCTCTCCGGACTGGTTGAATGCGATGGTGACCTGCGTGCCTGAACGGCGGTTGTCATAGGAGAGATCCACATTCAGCACGTAGGGCGACTGGTCGAACAAGGGGCGTGTGTTCTCGGCGTATCCCGTGGATCGTGTCTTTTCTGCAATGGCCTTGGGTGTATTGGCGACCTCGGACTGGATCCACGCGAAGTTCACACCGAAGCTGAAATTGGTCAGCAGCGTGTCAATGAAGCCCAGCCCCTTGCGCAGCTCGAACTCCGCACCAAACACCGTCGCCGACGGCTGGTTCGTGTAGGTGATCACATCGCCGAGACGGTCGAAGGCGACCTTCTCAATCGGCTGGCTGAGCGTCTTGTAAAAGCCGCCGATGGAATAAACATCGCCGGGATTCGGAAACCATTCCCAGCGCAGGTCGTAGTTTTTGGCCTGGGTCATCTTGAGATCCGGATTGCCCTGGAGGATTTCATCCCCCGTCACGTCGTAGGCGCGGTAGCTGGCGAACTCGCGGTAGGTGGGCCGGGCGAGGGTTTCAGACCAGTGCACGCGCACGTTCATGTTCGTGACGATCTGGAAGATGAAACCGGCGGCGGGAAGCCAGTTGTTCTCGTTGATGCGCCCCTTGAACGTCCCGGCCAGATTGATGGCGGTGGATTCGATGTTCAGATCGGTCGTCTCGTATCGCACGCCGCTGACAAGGCGCACAGAGCGGCTGAGCGGCAGCTCGGTCATGATGTATCCGGCCTGGATGTCCTGCGAAGCGTCATAGCGGTTGTTGCCAAGCTCCGAATTGACCGTG
>CAYQCZ010000012.1:20701-21291 GCA_964415955.1 uncultured Verrucomicrobiota bacterium
TTGATGTTTGAGGGGTCCAGATACACCTGGCTGAAGGTGAATGGATCTCCTGTAAACACGGTATCCCCCCTGAAGGAGAATGTCCGTTCGCGGAAAGTCCGCTCAGAGGTGCTCTGGTAGTAACCCATCTTCAATTCGCCGTCGTGGCCGCTCCATTGTTCGTAGGGAACTGTCAGGTCGAATTTCCAGTTCAGGTTCTGTTCATCAAGATTTCGGTAGAAGCGCGTCGGCAAAAAGGGCTGCGGAAGGCTCGCATTGGCCAGGGTGATGTCATGGTCCGTGCCGTTGGGCTGCGCTTGGAAGTTCAGATAGCGCAGATCCGGCTCGTCCTGGGTCGTGCCCGCCAGGGACACCAGCCAGTCGAACTTGATGAGGTTCCTCGTGGCCAGCTCATGTTTCCCCTTGAACTGAAAGGCGTTCAGATTGCGCTCGGTGTAGTGCAGCGTGTTGAGGAACGTCAACTCCGTCGCCCCGGGCTCGAACTGGTCCAGGTTCCGCACCTGCCCGTAACGCAGCCGCGCGATGTCCTCCGCGTTCTGGTTGTAGAGAAAATTGAAGGACACCTCGTTGCCCTCGCTCAATTCATACGC